>DAOORM010000156.1:0-5654 GCA_035389265.1 Flavobacteriales bacterium
CTGCCGATGAGTCCGTAGCGTGCCACGGCTGCTCCAACGTTCAGGCGGCCGAAGTATTGCCACCCTTACGGTGACGGATGAATTCGATGATCATCGGCAATACGCTGATACCCACGATCCCGATCACGACCGCCTCGAAGTGCTTTTGGATCCATGGGTGGGTGCCGAACGCGTATCCGGCCAAGAGCATGGTCGAGATCCACAGCGCACCACCGGCCACATCGAACGGCAGGAATTTCTTCCGGTAATCCATGGCGCCGATACCTGCCACGAACGGGGTGATGGTGCGCACGATGGGTACGAAGCGCGCGATGATGATGGTCTTCACACCGTACTTCTCGAAATAGGCATGCGTCTTGTCCAGGTGCTTCTGCTGCACGAGGTCGCGGCCGAAGGTGCGCCACTTCACCACACGTGGGCCGAAGAAACGCCCGACCCAGTAGTTGATGTTATCGCCCAATACCGCGGCGATGAACAACAGGATGAACAAGGTGCCCAGGTCCAGGGAGGCATTGGCCCCTGCAGCAAGCGAGCCAGCGACGAAGAGTAGCGAGTCCCCTGGTAGGAAGGGCATCACCACGAAACCCGTCTCCACGAAGATGATCGCGAAAAGCAAGGCGTAGACCAAATTGCCATGCTCCGAAATGAAGGCAGGCAGGCTCTGGTTCAGGTGGGTGATGAAATGCCAGAATTCCTGAAGAAGTTCCATGGTTCAGTCGCAATTCAAGTCGTTGTCAACCTCCATCCCGAATCCCACGATACCGCCGCTTAGGTTCACGAGATTCTCAAAGCCATAGCGTGTCGAGAGCGCATGGATCACCGCAACGGATCGTGCACCACTGCGGCAATGCAGAACGACAGGGATGTCCCTGCGCAGTTCCCCGAGTCGTTCCACGATCTCGCCCATGGGGATGTTCGCTCCGCCGATGCTACAGAGCTGTGCTTCATACGGTTCACGTACATCGATGAGCTGATGCGGTGTGCCCTGGTCACGCCAGGCCTGCAGCTCGCTCGGTTGGATCTCTTTCATATCAACGGTTAGCGGCGGGCGCGAAGATCGTACGTTCCCGTGGTTCGGCGTTGAGCTTACTGCTCCACCGGTTTCACCTGCCGCAACTTCTCAGCAACTTGTTCGGGCAGGTATTGGAAGAACGTGTCTCCGCGGAGGCCCAAACGCAAGGTCTCCAAGGGGATCACCTCGTCGGGACCGATGTTGCCCAGGTTCACGTTCGCTCCAAGTTGCTTGATGAACCACACCTGTTGCGGCTTTTGGGGTGCTTCCCAGAGGATGTCCTTGCCCGGGATCTTGCTCAGGATCCTGTTCACCAGCGTGGTGTGCGCATGACCGCTGGGTCTGTAGATGCCCACCGTGCCGCTCTCGCGCGCTTCGGCGATCACCTTCCAACTGCCCGCATCCAGTTCGGTGCGCATCATGCTCACCCATTTCGCCGGACTGATCAGGATGCCCGATTCCTTCGAGCCCACTTCGCTCAGGACTCGGAAGCTTTTCGCCAATTCGGTGATGTACTTGCACTTCTCCTTCGTGGACATGTTGATCGAGCCATCGCTCACCTCCACCGTGTCCAGTTCCAATGTTTCCACCAGCTTGCGATACTCCTTGAACTGGCCTCGTGCCACGAATGCTTCGAACAAGGTGCCGCCCAAGTAGACCATCATATCGGCCTGCTGGTACAATTTGATCTTCTCCTTCAAGTTCGGGGTGACGAACGAAGTGCCGAAGCCCAGTTTGACAAGGTCGATCAGATGACCGCTCGCATCGACCATGTCCTGGGATTGTCGCAGTGACAAACCTTTGTCCATGACCATGGTCACGCCATCCTCACGCGGCTTGGTGCTGCGTGCGGGAATATGAGAGAGGGTGTAATTCATTATCGGCGGTAGAGTTCCAACAGGTGGATGACCTGTGGTAACTGCGCAGCTTCGGGGTAGTGCTCCAGCAACAGGGTATGCGAGGAATGGTCGTTCATCAACGCATCCTCCAACATCACCAAAGCCTGTTGCATGTCGCCCATCCGAAGCAGGTAGCTCACCATGCGGTAAGCGTATTTGCTGGTGAGTTTGATGACCTGTGAGCCCTCCTTCAACTTGCGAGCGGCCAGGTCCGGTCCTTTCATCTGAAGAAGCAGGTCGGCGTGGTCCAACCAGCCGTCCACGTTCTCCGGCTCCAATCTGTTCAATTTCGAATACGCCTCGAACGCCTCCTCGTACTTGTTGGACCGAGCAAGTGAGTTCGCTAGGTAGTACCAGCCATCGCCATGCTCGGGTGCCAGGCGTACCGCATTCTCCAGGTCCTTGATCGCCTCGGGCAATTTGCCCTGCATGTCCTTCACCACACCACGACCGATCCATGCATCCACCCAATTGGGGTCCAACGCCAAAGCTTGGTCGTAGTGGATCATGGCCTGCTCGTACTGCTCCATCTTCTCGTAACACTCACCGATGTAGCTGAAGGTGATGGCCTGGGCTCCGTCGTAGTTGATCGTCTCCTGGTAACAGTCGATCGCCTCCTGGAAGCGGCCCAAAATGAGCAGGTTCCGTGCCTTACTGAAGTAGGCAGAGGTGAAATGATCCTCGATCGCCAGGCAGTAGTCCAAAGCTTCGATGCTCTCCTCCAATCGCTCCAACCGTGCCAGCGCGTTGCCCAGGTTGTACCAGGCCACGAAGGAGTACGGGTTCTCGTTGGTGAACTCGCGGAAGAAGGCCACCGCAGCTTGGTGCGCATCGGCGATGTCGAAGCAATAGGCCATCTCATAGAGTACGGCCTCGTTCTCGGGGTTGATCTCCAGCGCGCGCTTCAAGCTTTCCAGCGCCAGATCGTACATCTCCAGGTTCTCATACTCGAAGGCGAGGTCCAGGTGGATGTCGTCCAAACCTTCCTCTGCCAGCTCCAACGCACGCTTGTAGTGTTCCACCGAACGGCGGTGATTGCGCAGTTGGCTGTAGATGCTCGCCTTGTGCAGGTGTACATCTTCGCTGAAGGGCTCCACCTTGCCAATGGCGTCAAGCACCTCCAAGGCCCGGTTCAACCGGCCCAGGTTCATCAGGATGTGCGCCTCGCTGAACATCAGGTCCAACGAGCCCGGGTGCTGGCGCTGGGCCAGTTCCAGCACTTCCTTCGCACGCCGCGAATCACTTTGCTCGAGGTAGTGTTCGATGATGATCTCGAACTCTTCCACATCGAAGAAGTAGGTGGCGTTCTGCTCACGCATCGATTCGTAACGCTCCACACAGTCGTGGAGTTGATCGTTGCGCTCGGGTTGGGGTAGGGGGCCTTCGCTCATGTGGTACGACCCGGTTCCCCGGGAAGGAAGGGCCTGGTGGTAGGCCTTGCCGTACAAAAATAGGCAAGTAACCCTCGGGCCGCGTCATCGCTGTTCCGGTTATGAACAGGTGCGGGTGGAAGTCAGTGCCCTCCTACAAGGCATCGGCCCACCACGACCGGTAGCTTTGCACCCTACAGAACCGGTTCATTACTAGCCCTTGACGCCATGACGCTCATCCGTTCCATCTCCGGTATCCGCGGCACCATCGGTGGTGCCCCCGGTGAAGGCCTTACGCCACTCGATACCGTCCGTTATACCGCTGCTTTCGGCGCCGTGATCAAACAGCGGTCGGGGTTGGACGCTCCGAAGGTGGTGCTCGGGCGTGATGCTCGCGTGAGTGGTCCCATGGTGCGCGACCTGGTCGTAGGCACGCTCGCCGGGTTGGGTTTCGAGGTCATCGACCTGGGGCTTGCCGCCACACCCACCGTGGAAATGGCCGTGGTCGGTGAAAAAGCACAAGGGGGCATCATCCTCACCGCGAGCCACAACCCCGGCCAATGGAACGCGCTGAAACTGCTCAATGAGCGGGGCGAGTTCATCTCCGCGGAGGATGGCGCTGAAGTGCTGCGCATCGCCGAAGCCGATCGCTTCGATTTCGCACCGCTCGAAAAGCTGGGTATGGTGCGTGAAGTGAGCGGGTGGACACGCAAACACATCGATGCCATCCTCAACCTGGACCTGGTGGATGTGGAAGCCATCAAACAGAAGCGTTTCCGCGTGGTGGTGGATGCGGTGAATTCCGTGGGCGGCACAGCCGTGCCTGCGCTGCTCACCGCCTTGGGTGTGCTGGAGGTGATCGAGATCCATTGTATCCCCAACGGGAAGTTCCCCCACAACCCCGAGCCGCTGCCCGAGCACCTGAAGGATCTGTGCGATACCGTGGTGAAGCACGGTGCCCACTTCGGCATCGCGGTGGATCCCGATGTGGACCGACTCGCCCTCGTGTGCGAGGACGGTTCGCTTTTCGGGGAGGAATACACCTTGGTGGCCTGCGCCGATCATGTGCTCGCCCATCGCCCGGGTGATACGGTGAGCAACCTCAGCAGCACACGTGCGCTCAACGATGTCGCTGAACGCCATGGCCGGGAACGCCATGCCAGCGCGGTGGGCGAGGTGAATGTGGTGACCCTGATGAAGGAGGTGAATGCCCCCATCGGTGGCGAAGGCAACGGCGGTGTCATCCTGAGCGAACTGCATTACGGCCGCGATGCACTGGCCGGTATCGCGCTTTTCTTGACGCTCCTGGCCCGAAGCGGGAAGTCGTGCTTGGAACTGCGGAAGAGCTACCCGGATTACTTCATCAGCAAGAACAAGATCGAACTGAAGCCCGGCATGGATGTGCAAGCCTTGGTCGATGCCATGCAGGAGAAGTACCGTAGCGAGCCGCACAGCACGGTGGATGGGTTGCGCATCGAATTCGGGAATACTTGGGTACACCTGCGCCGCAGCAACACCGAACCGATCATACGGGTGTACGCCGAAGCACCCAGCATGGCCCAAGCCGATGACCTGGCACACAGGATCCTGAGTGAACTGAAGGAGTTGGCCGGTGGGGTCAAGGCGTCCTAGCAAATTTGTGGACCGGTGGGTGTCCCACGTTGATCGCAGTTGCCAGTCCTGCGGCCCATCAATGGACTACCACGAACAGAACTCCTGATGACCAAAGTCTATTTCGACAACGCCGCCACCACGCCCATGGCCCCCGAGGTGTTCGAGGCCATGCTGCCCTACATGCGCGAGCACTTCGGCAACCCATCGGCCATCCATGCCTTTGGTCGCAAGACCCGTGCGGCCGTGGAACAGGCCCGCCGGCAGGTGGCAGCGCTGTTGAACTGCACGCCGGGTGAGATCATCTTCACCAGCGGCGGCACCGAGGCCGATAACATGGTGCTGAATGGAGCGGTGCGGGATCTTGGGGTGAAGCACATCATCACCAGCCGCATCGAACACCACGCCGTGGAATACACCGCCGAGCACATCGGCAAGCAGGGTGGAGCGCAGGTGCACTGGGTGCGCCTTGAAGCCGACGGTAAACCCGACCTGGGACACCTGGAAGAACTGCTAAGCGCTACGAAAGGACAAGGTGTGCTCGTTTCGCTGATGCATGCCAATAACGAGATCGGTACGCGCATCGACTTGGAGGCCATCGGATCGCTTTGTCGCCGCTACGGCGCGCTCTTCCACAGCGATACCGTGCAGACCATGGGCCATTACCGCTTCGACCTGGCCAGTACACCGATCGACTTCATCACCTGCGCCGCGCACAAGTTCCACGGTCCGAAGGGGATCGGTTTCCTCTACATGCGTAAC
>DAOORM010000157.1:0-5653 GCA_035389265.1 Flavobacteriales bacterium
TGCGCTCGGGAAGCTGCGAAGGGATCGTCGCTTCGAACCAGCCCTTGTGCGTGTGGGGCAACTTCAGGCCGAGTGCATTGAACTTTTGGGTGAAGAGCTCCAGACCTGCGGCCATGTAGCCCTTCTGGTAAACGCCGTCCTTGCTGTCATTGGCGGTCAGTTCGGGCAGCCCTTCGAAGCTGTCGTAGGCGTGCACCTGTTTCTCCGGGGCCAGGATGGAGATCACCTTCTGCATCACGATGGTGCTGTCACCCGCGTTGCAGCCCACATCCACCACATCGCCGGGCACCTTATTCGCCACGGTCTGTTCCAACAAATGGAAGAGGTTCATGCGCGCCTCCACGTTGGCCATGTTGCCAGGTACCGGGGTAAGCTGTGCACCGATGCGCAGCTTGCGGAGGAGCTTATTCGCGAAGCGCTGCCAATCCTTCGGCGTTCGGTGATCCCAGTCGAAGGTATTGGCGATGAAAGCGTTGTCCATATGCGGGGATGTGGAGGTATGAGGAGGGGTCAAGCGGTGGCGAGCTGGCCATCCACATCCTTCTTCGTGGTGGGGTTCCAATCAGGGATCTTCGGGTCGGACCAGGTAGGGCGAGGACCAAGGCCCATGTTCTTGGGGCCGTAACGGATCACAACGAAGGCCGCGATGGCCACTTCCACCCAAACGAACGCCATGACATAGCGCGGGTCGCCACCATGGGCGACAGGTAGCGCAGGCATCACGTAGAACGCGATGTTACTGATCAGCTGCATGAGGAGCAGGATGAGCCCGCTATGGGTCATGTTGTAGACCCAGCCGAGCAGGATGGCTAGTCCGACCATGCTGAGGAGGAAGAAGTACCAGGGAATACCATCCGGCACCCCTTCGCCAAGAAGGAGCATCGGCAGGTACCATAGGCCCCAGATGATGCCGGTGATCGAACAGGACACGAAAGCGCTATACTTATCCTGAAGACGCGTGGCGCAGTACTTCATCCACGTGGTCTCCTCCACGATCGCGATGCCGATGATGAACGGCATGCCGAACAGGAGGTTGATGATGTGCATGCGCTCCCCGTTCGGTCCTTCGGTGAACATGGGTTGTGCGGCTCCGGGCCACTTCCAATCGAACGCGAGAACCGCGATGGCCCAGCCCAGGTAGCAGAAGAGGAACTTCCACGAGATGGCGAACGCGTACCACTTGCCGGGCACACGCCAGATACGATAAGCACCGAAAAGTTTGAAGAGCCCTTGTTTGCCTTCAAGGTACCACGTGATGAGCACAGCGAAGACCAGGGGCCAGAATACCCTGAACCGGAAGACCATGTGGGCCTCCGGGGATTCATGCAGGCGTTTGCCTTCGGGCATCAACGAAGCTGCCACGAGTACGATGGCGAACTGGATCGCCAGAACGATCACCGCAAGGGTGAGCACAGGATAGCGCGAAATGAAGGACCTCATCGGGAAAGGGGGTCTACCGTTTTCGTTTGCGTCGAATTCCCGGCGAAAATGCACACAGGAGGGGCGTTCTACGCGGCCGGGGGCCGAAAGTTCCTCCACAAAGCGATGGTGGATCGGACTAGCCCTTGTCCACGACCCGGGGCACCTTGAAGTAGTCGCTATCCTTAACAGGAGCATTCTGGAGAGCTTCCTTCTTGGTGATGTCGATGAAGCTTGTGTCCTCACGCAACACGTCCACTTCGTCGGTCATGAATATCAATGGTTCCACGCCCTTGGTGTCCACTTCGTTGAGCTTCTCCACGAAATTGAACACCCGTTGCATGTCGTTCAATAGGGTAGCGCGCTCCGTGGGGTCGCTCACATCCAAGCGCGCCAGTTCGGCGATACGGTCGAGGGTGGCATCGGTGATCTTCATGGGGCGAGGAGTGGCTCTTCGATGGTGCGGTAGACGCGGTCGCGCAAAGCTACCAGATCATCGAGCGTGAGCCCTTGAGTTGGAATTGGGGCATGCAACACAGCGCGGGCCACCCCGGGGCGAGCCCGTCCGAACAGTTCGGGGGGTTCGCCGAACAAGCGCCAATGGTCCACGAAGGTGATAGGCACGATGGGCACCTGCTTCTCGATGGCAAGGCGGAAGGCACCATCCTTGAACGGTTTCATCCGCGGGGTGAAGGCCGGAATGGTCCCCTCGGGAAAGAGCGCCAGGCTGACCCCGCGGTCCAAGGTATCGGCCGCCTTGCGGAACGCCTTGGCCGCTTCCACCCGGTTGCCGCGGTTCACGGCGATGTTCATGCCCTTGAAGAAGATGTTGAAGAGCGGCCATTTCAGCAGTTCGTACTTGCCCATGAAGAGGAAGTACTGGGGCACCACGTTGTACATCTGGATGATGTCCAGGTAACTGCTGTGGTTACAACAGATGATGTAAGGGGCCGTTGGGAATGCCGCCCGACGTTCGACGCGTAGGGGGATGACCAGCGCCCATTGCAGGAAGAAAGCCCAGGCGCGCTTCAGTTTGAATGCCCGCTGGTAGCGCCTTGGCCTGAACAAGAGGATCCGGAACGGGATGTAGAGGACCACCAACGAACCGAAGAAGACCAGTGCGAAGTAGAGCTTGTACAGCCAGCGCAGCGGAAGGAACAGCCACTTCAACAAGGCGGAACGTCGCTCCTCGCCAGGGATCACCCGGGAGCGTTCGCTGCGCTGCAAGTCGGTAGGCATCGGAAAAGGAGGGCGAAAATACTCTTGCCGGTGGCGTGGGATCAGGAAAGGAGTGCGTCCGGCTAACTTCGCGGCCTTCGCGTGTGTGCTCATCGACACACCGGATGGCATTCGTATGGCACGCATCCTCACAGGCATCCAGAGCACCGGAGCCCTCCACCTCGGCAATGTGCTGGGCGCGATCCGCCCGGCCATCGCGTTGAGCAACGACACCCGGAACGAGTCCTTCCTCTTCATCGCCGACCTGCATTCCCTGACCCAGATCAAGGATCCAGCGCTGCTGCGCAGCAACACCTACGGCGTGGCCGCTACCTGGCTGGCTTGCGGCTTGGATGTTTCCCGTACGGTCTTCTACCGCCAGAGCGACGTACCCGAGGTGACTGAACTCGCCTGGTACCTGAGCTGCTTCTTCCCCTACTCCCGCCTCGCCTTGGCGCATAGTTTCAAAGACAAGGCGGACCGTCTGGAGGACGTGAACGCGGGCCTCTTCACCTACCCGATGCTGATGGCCGCCGACATCTTGCTGTACGATGCGCACTACGTGCCCGTGGGCAAGGATCAATTGCAACACTTGGAGATGGCCCGTGATGTGGCCGAGCGCTTCAATAACCGTATGGGAGGGACTTTCGTGATCCCTGAAGCCAAGGTGGATCAAGAGGTGATGATCGTTCCGGGCACCGATGGTGAGAAGATGAGCAAGAGCCGGAACAACACCATCCAGCTCTTCGCACCGGAGAAGGAGCTGAAGCAACAGGTCATGGGTATCGTGACGGACAGCACACCACTGGAAGCACCCAAGGATCCCGAAAAAGACAATGTGTTCGCCCTCTTCAAGCTGGTTGCACCTTCCGCTGCGGTGGATACCATGCGTGCGAATTACCTCCGTGGGGGTTACGGCTACGGACATGCGAAGAAGGAGCTACTGGCTGCCTTACTCGACGGTTTTGCCGCGGAACGCAAGCGGTTCGATGAACTGATCAACGATCGAAGTGAACTGGATGCGCAGTTGCAGGTGGGCGCTCGAAAGGCGTCCGAAGTGGCGCGGGGCGTTCTGGACCGTGTGCGCGCTAAGGTGGGGGCCGGTCCGGTGTGATGGCCGATAGCCCTCTACATTTGACAGCTATACTCTCCTGCTCCTATGGACAATCCGTTCCTCGTTTTCCTTCACAGCCTACTGCGGTACGGTGTATTGATCACCGTAGCTGCCGCCGGGCTATTGCATTTGCGTGGCCTGCTCCAGAAACGGCCCATCCTCACCTACGAGCGCTCACTCTCCATCGTCGCGGTCGTGCTCTGCCACGCCCAGCTTGTCATCGGCGTGATCCTGTACCTGATGAACTTCAAGCAGTACAGTGCCATGACCGGTGACATCGGTCGGTTCTGGAAAATGGAGCACTTGGGCACGATGATCATCGCCATCGCATTGGTCACCATAGGGCGTGCCACGGCTAAACGGTCCAACGACGAAGTGGTGAAGCAGAAACGCATCGGCATCTTCTACCTGATCGCACTGGCATTGATATTGTGGGCCATCCCATGGCCCTTCACCGAAATTGGCCACGGACGCGGATGGCTTTGAACATGACACGGATCATCATCATCTCCATCGCCTTGCTGGTGCTCGCCTGCGGTAGCGCGACCGGCTCGAGCGAACCGATGGAAGCGGACAAGGATCTCGGGCAGGCGGTCTTCAACCTGAACTGTGCGCTTTGCCATGGCCGCGATGGCAAGGCTGGCATCAACGGCGCGAAGGACCTCACCCTCTCCACCCTTTCGAAGGAGGAGATGGTAGCCATCGTCAGCAACGGCAAAGGGGCCATGGCACCTTACAAGAACGTGCTCTCGAGCAAGGAGATCGACGCGGTAGTGGAGCATGTGCGCAAGCTGGGCAAGGCGAAATGATCGATCCAACGGAACTCAAGAACAAGGCGGAGAGCGCGGTGCTCATTGGCCTGATCACGGACGATCAGGATGCCGCACAGGTGAACGAATACCTGGACGAACTGGAATTCCTGGCCACCACGGCGGACATCACCACGTTGAAGCGCTTCACGCAGAAGTTGCACCGACCGGATGGACGCACCTACATCGGCAGCGGCAAACTGGCTGAGGTGAAGGCCTGGATGAAGGAGAACGGCGCTGATTCGGTCATCTTCGATGATGAACTGACACCGGCTCAACAGCGTAACCTCGAGAAGGACTTGGGCACCCCTGTGCTCGATCGACCCCGATTGATCCTGGACATCTTCGCGCGGCGAGCACGCACGGCCCATGCCAAGACCCAAGTAGAACTGGCGCAATACGAATACATGTTGCCCCGCTTGACGAAACTCTGGACGCACTTGGAGCGCCAACGCGGTGGCACGGGAACACGCGGCGGTGCGGGTGAGAAGGAGATCGAGACGGACCGCCGGTTGATCCGCGATCGGATCGCCCTCCTGAAAGGCCAGCTCAAACAGATCGACCGGCAGATGGCCACCCAGCGGGGGAACCGCGGGAAATTGGTGCGGGTGGCCGTGGTGGGCTACACCAACGTGGGCAAGAGCACATTGGTGACCTTGATGAGCAAGACCGAGGTGTTCGCGGAGAATAAGCTCTTCGCCACCTTGGACACCACGGTGCGCAAGATCGTGCTAGGCAACCTCCCCTTCCTGATGAGCGACACGGTGGGTTTCATCCGCAAGCTACCCACCCAGCTGATCGAGAGCTTCAAGAGCACCTTGGATGAAACGCGCGAGGCGGACCTGTTGCTCCACGTGGTGGACATCAGCCATCACAATTTCGAAGAACAGTACGAAACGGTGCGCCAGACATTGAACGAGATCGGTGCCGGGGACAAGCCGATGATCGTGGTGTTCAACAAGGTGGATGCCTACAGGCCGGCGGACCATGACCCGGATGATCTGGCCCCGAAGCGCGTGGACCAGTACTCGTTGGAGGAGATGAAAGCCACGTGGATGGCGCGCATGAGCGGAGAGGACGTCATCTTCATCAG
>DAOORM010000158.1:0-5613 GCA_035389265.1 Flavobacteriales bacterium
CGGGTCAATCAAGTTGGCAGCCCATGAGTGGCGGCTTGCCCACCACGGGAAATACCACCTGCATGGTCCACCACAACGGCCGCCTCATTGTGGGTCGCCTCGAACACACGTACACGAGCACGAACAGCGGCAACACCTGGACAGCGACCAGTTTGCCCGGCATCAACAGCCATGTCCTCAACGACCTCTACACCGACGATCAAGGTGCACTGGCGGTGAGCGATACACGCTTCCTCGTGGGCGACGATGCCGCTTCGGATTGGAACGTGACATTGCCCGTGAACCTATCCGAGAAGTACGAAGTGGTGCGCACAGCACAGGGTTTCGTGACGATCACGGATGGCTTTGCAGGCATCGTGGAGGTGAACGTATCTGCCACGGGCGCGGCCAACTCATGGACGGATGCGTCCATCAACAACGCCTACGCGGCCACCTCCACGCTGCTTTTGAGCAATGACACCCTCTTGCTTTTTGGTGATGATACGGATCAAGGCGATATCCACCACTTCCTGTTGCTCGACCTCGAAGGGCAATTGATCAATGACCTCTCTGCGGGCTTGTTCGGCCCTGCGTTCTACAATGACCTGAAGGGTCTTGTCCAGCACAATGGCGACTACTACGCCATCATCAGTGGTACGGAAAGCGGCATCACCTATTTGAAGAAGCTGGAGTATCCCTCGGGCACCTTCTGGACCACCGTGATCTCACAGCTCGACGGCGAAGCGTTCAAAGCATCCGCGCTCGGCTCCTTCGACGACAAGCTCTTCATGGGTCTGAACGATGGCGAAGGGGTCCTCGTTTCCAACGACGATGGGCTCACTTGGTCCGCGATGAATGATGGTCTGGTAGCACTCACCCCGCGTTCGTTCCTGGCCGCACCAGAAATGCTCTTCATGACCAGTGACCGCGGTGTACACTATCTGCCGTTCGGATCCGACACGTGGGTGGATGTGAGCAACGACCTCCTCGTGGGCGACGTGGAACAGGTGGGCATCACCGACCAGTACCTCTGGGCACGGGTGCAGGGTGGTGGCGCATGGCACCTGCCGCTAGCAGGCAACGTGGCCATCACCGAAAGCGAAGCAACCATGCTCCCCTTGGCCCTACGACCCAATCCCACTGCGGACCGTATCCAGTTGCAGGTGGAAGAAGGCAAGAGCACGGTGGTCATCCATGATGCCACGGGGCGCTTGGTCCTGACACAAGCGTTCAACGTCGCCGGATCCGTGGAACTGGATCTGATCGCTTTGCCCGCGGGACTGTACAGGTGCACGGTCCATAGCGCCTCCGCCAGCCGCGCGGCTTCCTTCGTGAAGTACTGACGTTCCGTTCCGGCGCGCACGATCCGCCGCCGTTCCGTAGTGTTGTGGTCCCGATGCCACCCACCGTCACCATCACCGAGCATGGCCGCGATGGCCATGTGGCGTATTCCGAGGGCTTGTTGCACAGCATCACCGGCTACTGGGAGTTCGGCGGCAACGATGTCGTTGCCATCGTAAGCATGGGTTCGCTTGAAGAATGGCAGCGCCACCAAGCGTGGGCCGTCGAACGCCGTGCATCCATCTTACGCTTCGTCGCCCAGGAGGTCATTCGCCAACGCGCACCCACCTGCACCCCTGACATCGACGAGGAGATGGGTGTTATCCTGTTGAAGGGAACGACGGCAGGACCACAAGCGAGCGCAAGGGTCCTTCAGGTTGGCGACGGATCTTCCTCCGCCAAAGCCCTCGCCTTCGTTCAGCGTTACAAGAAACTCAGAGCCATGTTCGTGATCGGTGTGCTGGCCGTGGCGCTCGTCGGTGGTGCCATCTGGTGGTTGGGTAGGAATGTGCTCGCCGTGGCGCCGGCGAACGGGGTGCCGTTGAACGAAGCCGTGCGCTACGGCGGTCCTGATCCATCAGACCCGGGCGGCATCGCTGCGCTGATCCAATACACCGATCCACACCTGCCCGAGATCACAGGGCGAGGCGGCAACACCACCACCAGCATCAGCGTGCTGCTCATTCCTTCCACCGGTGCAGAGTCTCACGTAGTGCCCTTGGTGAAGGAGATCGTAGGTCAAGGCTACGCCCTGGCCCGCATCATCGGCAGCGATGGACACACGCTCTGGTGCGATGCTACCGGCCTCTTTGGTGTACGCCTCCACGACTACAACCTCGTCACCGCGGAAGACCTCCAGGAAACCAACCCTTCCCTCGATGCACGTTGGTGGAGCGACCCACGCAACATGGACATCATCGACGGTCGCCTGCACATCACCAACGATGATCGCAGTGCCGGCCTGGACGTGGATCCCGGTACGTGGAAGGCCACCTACGTTGCTCCCAAGGTCAGCCGCACGCGGTTCAATAAGCCTGCACTCACCGACCTCATGGCGGCAGGTTTCCTCACACCCTCAGGTAGGTGGTTCGGTCTACACAGCGTCGCTGAATTGGAAGGAGAATTCAAGCCTGGCGAATGGGTGCGTGCTGTGGAGAGTGCCGAAGAAGCCAAGGAGCAGCGCCACCTCTGCACTGCAAGCACCGAAGCCTCTTCCGATGGCGCATACCACCAGATCAAGTCCATCGCCCCGCTGAGCGAGGCCACCTTCCTCAACGCCGCCTTGCTCCGCTTGGGCGCCACCGAAGCACCGCTTGAGATCGCCGATCCGCCCAGCGTGTTGATGGAGTACACCTCCGCACCTGGCTTGCAAGGCACGCTGGTCATTGCGCGCGTCGATCTCAGCGGCAAGGTGATCTGGACCGCCGATACGGGCCTTGATCGGTTCCTTCTTCAGCAGATCTTGCCGAACGCCGATGCGTTCGCGTTCGTTGGCACGCGTCCACCGGTGGAAGGCAAGCTCAGCGAACCGCTCGTGGTGGTGGTGGATAACGTGACCGGCAAGATGACGAGTCATTCGTTGTGGCGATAAGGCCTGTGGCCAACGGGCAGTGCGTCGCGTCGCGGTCGCTGGCATTCATCACCTTTGCGTGGATGTCACCTGCAACCACTCCCATCATCCTCGCCGGCCAGGTCGTCGCACTGGAGCCTCTTTCACAGGTCCACCACGATGACCTGTGCGACGCCACCCGCGACGGCGAACTGTGGAAGCTCTGGTACACCATCATCCCTACGCCGGAAGGCATGGGTGCGGAGATCGACCGCCGCAATGCGCTGCTCAAGCAAGGCACCATGCTTCCCTGGGCGGTGCGCGATCTCGCTTCGGGCAAGGTGGTGGGCATGACCACTTACATGAACATCGAGGCCAGCAAGCCGCGCGTGGAGATCGGCTCCACGTGGTACGCGCGCTCCGTGCAACGCACCGCATTGAACACCGAGTGCAAGTTGCTGCTGCTATCGCACGCCTTCGATACCCTGGGCTGCATCGCCGTCGAGTTCCGCACCAGTTCTTTCAACTTCCAGAGCCGCCGCGCCATCGAACGGCTGGGCGCCAAGGCCGATGGTATCCTGCGCAACCACATGCGCATGCCCGATGGCACGATGCGCGACACCTGTGTCTATTCGATCCTGCCGGGTGAATGGCCTGCGGTGAAGAAGAACCTGTTGTTCAAGTTGGGGCGCATGGAAGAACTGACCTGAACGATGCGGTGTCCCGTCTCCATGTACCGTTGGCCGGCCTTCCTCGTTCTCTTGGTGTCCGATGCGCACACCTCGAATGCACAGTCGCCCACACGTTACACCATCGGCTTCGCGGACACGCTGCTCTTCAACGACAGCCTGCACTACACTGGCTTCGGGTATGATGGTCCGGCACCGCTCTTCGTACAGGCCTGGTTCCCCATCGAGGAACGGACGCCAACGCGGCTCACGTATCAGCAGTTGCGTGAACGGCAACTGGGCGGTCCCTTGCAACACGTGCACGATGCACTTGGCTTACGGGTGGATTCGGCTTTCTTGGAGTATCACCTGCGTTACGCCTTCAAGGGCGATAGCATCATCGACTACACGCCTTACACCGAAGATCAGGTAAAGGATAGTCTCCTGGCCATCAGCACACGCGCCTTCAGCGCCCCATGGCCGGAGCGTTTCGAGCAGCCGGTGATCGTGTATCACCACGGCTCCCAAGGTTTCAGCGATGAGAACATGGCCATGGCCGAGAACTTCGCCAACCTCGGGTTCGTGTTCCTCGCGTGCAACTTCCACTGGCCGCTGGAAGGTATGCCCTACGGTTATCCGATCAAGTGGGAGCCGGACCGCCACAGCATTCGCACAATGCTCCATTTCGCGCGCCGGATCGGCAAGGGTAACAAGGTCTTCTACATCGGCCACAGCTGGGGCGCACAAGAAGGTTGGTCTACGTTGCACGAACCCGGACTTGCTGACGCCTTCATCAGCTTGGAGACCACGATGGAATGGAAGACCGATACGGCAGAGGTGCGGGACAAGTGGCCGGATGTATGGGAAGCGATCACCACGCACAGCTACGGCATGCCCATCCTGATGGTGGCCGACACCGATGGGAAGCCACCATTCCCCATGTTCCAGGGCGTGCGCGGTGATATCCGTTGCCTCGATCCCAAGCAGCCTTTCGGCCACGAGAGTTATACCAGTGCCAACCTTCTGCGCTTGATGGGCCGCGGGCGGTTCACCTTACCCGATGTGGATGAACTGCTCGAACAGAACACGGTGTATGTGGCGCTTTTCCACGAGATGCTGATCTTCCTGCGCGAACAAGCCGGAAAGTCGGAGCTGCCGCCCATAGCGCCTGAAGAGGACCAGTTCCATCGGTATCCAGACCAAGGGGCTGGGATCAAACGACGTTAGTGCGCCGTCCGTTCGCTCCCGCGCCGCGATCGGCTGCCTGTTCTCGAACGCCCTTGCGCAGACTGTACCAGTTACACAACTTCCCATCGAAGAGGAACGGCTCGCCTTGCTGCAGGCCGATCTTCCGGAGGATGTGGTTGGAGGCCTGGTGCTGTGCTTCGGCGGCGGCACAGATCTCGGGATAGTGCAAGACCTCGAAGCCGTGGCGCAAGCAGGCTATCGCAGCCTCGGTCGCATAACCCTGACCCCAGTGCTTCCGGATCAGGCGGTAGCCGATGTCGTAGTAAGGGAAGGGTCGGATATGTTGCTCCCATTTCAAGCCGGCCCAACCGATGAAGGCGCCGGTTTCCCGCAGTTCCACAGCCCACCGGCCGATGCCATGTTCTTCGTACTGCTTGCGGATACCGCTGATCCTTTCCGCCGCTTCGGGTCGGTCCTTAAGCGCCGGGGTGCCGATGAACCGCAGCACTTCCGGGTCGGAGTCCAGCGCGAAGATGCCCTCCACATCGGTCTCCTCGAGGTCGCGGAGGATGAGGCGTTCTGTGGTGAGGTGGATCATGGGTGTAAAGATGATGGAAGGACCATGGACACGCGGTGCTCAGGTTCTGCACGACCAATGTCCTCATCACTCACCCGTGCTGAAGTCCACCGTGTACGGGATCATCTGCACCAGGCGCTCATCCCTGTAGCCTTCTTCCAAGGTGAACTGGTAGTGCCTGTTCGGTTCTAGCTTCAGGGTGTAAGTGACCGATCGACCGTCGTCGGCGAAGGCGATGGCGTTGACCACCGGGGCATGCTCGGCGCCGAGCGGACCATTACCCGTGCTGCGGAATTCCTTGAGCAGCGGCC
>DAOORM010000159.1:0-5559 GCA_035389265.1 Flavobacteriales bacterium
TCGTTGAACGGTGGTTCGCGGTGGTTGAAGCCGTAGAACTGGACCGTAAGGCAGGGTATTCTTTGGACTTGGAAAGCTCCGGTATCGCGAAGCAGGTCAGTCCTATCGACCGGCAATTCATACATCACCGTAAGGTTCCCGCGTTGGAGTTGCTCGAACTCCATCTCCTTATCCTTGACGAAGGTGCACCGGATGGCATCGAGGAAGGGAAGTCGGTTGCCTAACTCGTCAACGCCCCAATAATCCTTCCAACGCTCCAATACCAGCACTTCACCAGGGGTATGCCGCACGAAGCGGAACGGACCAGTACCGACCGGATGCCACGCCGCGTTGTTCCCATGGTGCGCGACCAACTCCTTGGGGTGGATCCAACAACCTTGGTGCGCGAGGATCTGGAGGAAATTCGGATAGGGCGTGGTCAATGTGATGCGCACCGTATGATCGTCCAACACTTCCAACCCTGCAACGCCCGGCCCCACCTCCCCGGCCAAGGTGGCGGCGTACTGCGCATTGGCCCCGACGACCTTATCCTGGAAGAGCCAGAACAGCTGGTTCTGGACGCTGTAGGAACACAGCGCCGTGAAGCTATCGACCACATCCGAAGCGGTGAACGCTCGACCCACGCCATCCACGAAGCAGGTGTCATCGTGGAAGCGCACCCCTTTCTGAAGTGTGAACGTGTAGACGGTCTTGCTGTCATCGATCGTCCATGAGGAAGCCAACGCGGGCCGAACGGAAAGGTCCCGTTGATCGAAACGCACCAAACCCTCGTAGACCTGGGCGGCCACCCGATGGGCCGTGGAGCGGGTCAGGCTGAGCGGGAACAGGGTGGCCATGTCCGCCGCCTCGTTCATGTTGAAAACCCCGCCGTAGTACTTCCCGCCCTTCGCCTCACGATCGCGGGGCTTTTCCGGGGAGGAACAAGCCGATAGTGCAGCAAAGGACAGGAGCAGGGCGAAGCGCATGGAGGGTAGGGGGCCGGACGGCCAAATGTATCCGGGGGTGCCCACGCGCGTGCCGCACCCGCACTATCCGCATCAACAAGGCGTTGGTGATAGGCGCCCTGTAGGATCCCGCTGGGGTACTTTTCGCGCCTCGTATGTGCTGCCCGTCGCTCAGCTTGGTCCATCCTCAAGCCCGATCCTGTGAACTCCCACAGGGCGCTCGACGCGCGCTGATCACTTTGGTCGGCGCACTGTGTGGCCTATTGAGCATGGCCCAGTACCCGACGAACTTGCGGGTACGCTACGTCCCGATGCGGCCGGACAGTATCACCTTGGACTCCTTGAGCATCGTTCCAGGAAGTTTGCATGTGTTCGCCAACGGGCTGCCCTTGGGAGAGAACACCTACTCCTTGGATCCCTATCGTGCTGTGCTTCATTGGAACACTGCACCCGATGCCGACAGCTTGCTGGTGCGCTATCGCACATTACCCCTGTCATTCGGGCGCGTACACCAGAACAAGGACCCCGATAGACTGACGAGTGCTGCCGGGGACCGCGTGGATCCCTTCCGTTACGAACCACCCAAGCTCAACAGCGACCTGCTCGGGACCCGTGGGCTCAACAAGAGCGGGAGCATCTCGCGCGGTGTGCTTTTCGGCAACAACCAGGACCTGGCGGTGAACTCGACCTTGAACTTGGAACTGAGCGGGCGCCTGACCGACCGGATCCAGATCCTCGCCAGCATCACGGACAACAACATCCCCATTCAGGCCGGTGGGAACACCTTGGAGTTGCAGGACTTCGACCAGGTCTTCATCAAGCTGTTCGAGGGCGACGAGCAGAAGGGGTGGTCGTTGATCGCGGGCGACTTCGTGCTTCAACGACCCAAAAGCCACTTCTTGACCTATTTGAAGAAGACGAAGGGCCTCAGTTTCGACACGCCGTTGGACCTTGGCAAGAACGTGAACTCACGGATCGGAGCGAGTGTGGCGATCAGCAAGGGCAAGTTCGCTCGCAACGTGATCCAAGGGATCGAAGGTGTCCAAGGGCCCTATCGTTTGCGCGGCAACGATACCGGCTCCATCATCATCGTGCTCTCCGGCACCGAGCGTGTGTTCATCGATGGACAACTGCTCATTCGCGGTCAGGAGAACGATTACGTGATCGACTACAATACCGCTGAGGTCACCTTCACGGCCAAACGCTTGATCACGAAGGACCGCCGCATCACCGTGGAGTTCCAGTATTCCGACAAGAACTACGCGCGCTCCTTGGTACGGCTGGACCATACCGTGCAATGGGCAAAGAACACCTTGCGATTCAACCTCTACAGCGAGCAGGACCATCGAAACCAACCACTGCAACAACAGTTGAGCGACCTTGAGCGTGAGGTGCTGCGCGAAGCCGGTGACGACCCCTTGGCCGCTACCGTACCAGGCGTGGACAGCACCGGTTACGCGAACGACCAAGTGTTGTACTACCGCACGGACTCGCTGGGCTACTCACCGATCTACGTCTACAACACGTCATCCGATTCGGCCTTGTGGCGTGTCACCTTCACACAGACCGGAAGTGGCACGGCGGATTACGTGCAACAGGAATTCACACCGAACGGCCGCGTGTTCCGCTGGGTGGCTCCGGATACGGTCGATGGTCGCCTCGTTCGCCGTGGCGATCACGCACCAGTGCGCGTCCTGATCGCCCCGCGGAACCAGCAGCTCATCACCATCGGATTGGACCACGTGCCCAACGACCGCACGAAGGCCACGGTGGAACTGGCCTATAGCAACGAAGATCGGAACACCTTCAGCGCTGAGGATGCAGCTGACGATCAGGGCTACGGCTTGATGGCCCGCGGCGAACATGCCATCGGACTGAGCCGCAAGGACAGCACCTTCCAACTCGTGGTGGGCGCGGAGACCGAAGCCATTTCGAAGAATTTCCGATTCGTGGAACGGTACCGCGCGGTTGAATTCGATCGGAACTGGAACATCCTCGGCCTCGTGCTCACCGGTGATCAACTGATCGCGAGCTCGGGACTGAAACTGCGCAGCAAAGGCTTGGGGAACGTGGGCTACGGGATCGGCACGTTCCAGGTGGCGGACAACTACCGGGGGTGGAAGCATGAGCTCACCAGCGATGTGCACGCTGGTGGCACCGATGTGGTGGGCACGGCGAGCTGGCTCACCACCAGCAATGCACGCAACTCGGACTTCCTGCGCCACAAAGGCCTGGCACAGCATCGTTTCAAAGCACTCACCATCGGCTACAAGGATGAGCACGAACGCAACCTGTTCCGTGCGGAGAACGCTGCAGGGTTGAGCCCTGGCAGCTATCAATTCCACGAATGGGAGGCCTACGTGCAGAGCCCCGATACGTTCAAGAACAAGTGGCGTATAGCCGGCGGCCAGCGCTGGGACCGGACCTGGAGCGATAGTAATCTGGTGGAAAGCTCACGGGCTACGAGCTACAGCCTAGGTCTTGATCTGGCCCGTGATCCCCGGAAACGACTAGCCACCACCTTCACCTATCGACGCCTCGATGTGCCGGATAGCACCTTGACCACCCAACGCCCCGAGAACACCTATCTGGCGCGCATCGACCATGATCTGACCGCCTTGAAAGGGGTAGCCGTACTGGATGTGTTCTATGAACTTGGGAGCGGCTTGGAGCAACGCCGGGAATACATCTATGTGAGCGTCCCAGCTGGGCAGGGCCTGTACATCTGGAACGACTACAACGGCGATGGAATCAAGGACCTGAACGAATTCGAGCTGGCCAACTTCAGTTATGAAGCGGACCACTTACGGGTGTTCGTTCCGAGCACCGATTACGTGCGCAGCTTCAGCAATCAGTTCAGCACTTCGTTGGATCTGCGACCCTCCGTGATCTGGGCCGATGCCAAAGGCTTCAAGCGTTGGTTGGGGAAGTTCTCCGACCTGGCCTCGTTACGCATCGATCGCAAGACAGCGGCTGCGGAGGTGGCCGATGCATTGAACCCCTTCGTGGAAGAGACCACCGATACGAACCTCACCAGCTATTCGTCCTCCATCCGCAACACGTTCTTCTACGATCGCACCAGTCGCAAATGGAGCGTGGACCACACCTTGCAGAGCGACCAGAGCCGTAGTCTGCTGGTGAACGGGTTCGAATCCCGCTCCAGAAGGTTCGACACCTTCCGCGTCCGCTGGAACACCACGCGGCAATGGACGGCCGACGTCGAAGCAGAGCGTGGTACGGTGAGCAACGGGTCCGACCTGCTCACGGGTCGCACGTACCGGGTGGCGCAGGACGGATTGAAGCCGCGCATCACCTGGCAACCCAACACCTCCGTGCGCGCGATCGCCTCCTTCAAATACACCGACAAGAAGAACAGGCCTGAGTTCGGCGGGGAACGCGCCCTGATCGAGGACTTCGGAGCGGAGTTCCGTTACAACACCGCAGGCAAGGGCAGCATCCTGGTAACGGCGAACCGGGTCTCCATCCGCTTCAATGGGGAGCCCAACTCCCCCATCGGCAACGAGCTCCTCTCCGGGTTGAAACCAGGCACGAACCTCACGTGGAGCTTAGGTATCCAGCGGAACCTGAGCAACAACCTGCAGGTTGACCTCACCTACAATGGACGTCGTTCTGAAGGAGTGCCGATCGTACATGTGGGTGGTGCACAGGTACGCGCCTTCTTCTGAGCACAGGGAAAAGAAGAAGCCCCGATGAGACCATCGGGGCTTCTTCCGTCGCGTTCTGCGCTGCTTACTTCAACTCGAACTTGGCCTCAGAGACCTTCGCGCCGGATTCGTACACCTCCACGATGTACTGTCCCGTGCGCATCTCGCCGGTCCCGTTCCAGAAGATGCAGGCATCAACAGGCTGGTTCTGGTAATTCACCTCGCGCTTGGCGCTGAACTCACCCTCCACACCATTGAAGTTGAACCGGTTGTTCGGGTCGGCGGCAGGAAGTACGGAGCCATCGGGACTGATCACCCGCATGTACAAGGTCTTGTCGCCCGAATCGGTGACCGAGTTCTGACCGAGCGTGAAGCAGCACTTCACCATCTCGGCCTTCTTGGCGCGGTCGGTCTCCACCTGCTTGCCATTGTTCCGCATGAAGAGCGCACCCGCGTTGATGGTCGTGGTATGCAGGATGGCACCTTTGGCGATCTTTCCTTCCAACGCGGCCTTCTCGGTGCTTAGCGCGTCCTTCTGTCCTTTCACCTCGCCCAGTTCCTGGGTCAGGCCCACGTTCTGTGCGGTGAGCGCCGCGTTCGCTTGGTTCAACGAATCGATCGTGACCACATAACCCTTCATGATCTTCCGAAGGGTCTCGGCCTCCTTCTTCGCCTTCGAGAGGTCGTAGTTGCCGCGCTTCACCTGATCCAGCAAACCCTCGATCCGCTCTCGCTGCGCTTCCATCTCCACGGTGAGCTGCTCGTTGTCGGTCTTCAGCGTATCGTAGCTGGCCAGCATGTTCTCGAGCATCACGGTCACGTTCTCCTTCTCGCTGGTGACGGCGGCCACCTGTTGTTGGGTCTGCTCAACCTCCTTACCACGCTGCATCAGCAGCCAGAACATGACCACATTGCTCAGCAACAACAACACGACCAGCACCAGCAGTCCG
>DAOORM010000160.1:0-5531 GCA_035389265.1 Flavobacteriales bacterium
AGCTTCGTTAATTCTACCGTGAAACCCTTGCCGACGGCACCTACTCCAAGAACGGAGGCGGTGGCTTAGGCATGATCGACATCGCCCGCAAGAGCGGTGGCAAGCTTGAATACGGCTTCGTCCCCTACGATAAGGACAACGCTTTCTTCAGCCTCAATGTCAACGTGACCACATAGACCGACCAACCATGTCAGCGTTCTTCCTCGAAGGTTCCCCCAAGACCCCACACGTCAACTTCGACCCCGAGACCGGGTTATTGGAGTTGAAGGGGCGCTCCATTCCCGAGAATTCCATCGATTTCTACAAGCCACTGATCGACTGGCTGGACAAATATGGACGCTCCCCGCAGCCCAAGACCGCCTTGCATGTGCAATTGGAGTACTTCAACACCAGTTCATCCAAGTGCATTCTGGACCTCTTCAAGAAGCTCGAAGGCGTGCGCGCCACCGGCAATGAGGTGACCGTTCTGTGGCATTACGAAGCGGACGACGAGGATATGCTCGAAGCTGGCGAAGACTACGCGGGGATCATCAACATTCCCTTCAAAATGATCCAGATCGAGGAGGTGGACGGTCGCGAAGCCTGAGCCAAGTCGCTCTCCTGACAGCGGAAGCACCTAGGCCGTCCTCAATGTGCTGACTTGCTCGGTATGAGCTTCAGGATGCGTGGGAAAAACTCGAAGTAAAGGGTGAGTGCCAATACCAGGCACATACCCCAGAGTACCATGGCATTAGCCCAAAGCGTGGGTACCCGGAACCCGGCGAACCACTTCGCAGGTGCATAGAACTGCGCACCGAAGAAGCCACTGCGGACGGGCTCCAGGTAGATCGGGTCGTTCTTCTGGATCAACTCCCCATGGTCCTCCACGATCACGTTCACGTCGTTCTTGTTGGTCACCACGTCGGCGAGGCTCTCGTTCCTATACTGATCCAGTAGCTGGAAATAGGCCACTCGTAGCTCCGGGGTTGCCGTCATGGCCGCGATCCGGCGCTCCTTTTCCGCTTCGGATGCCTTGTACACGTTGCGATAGTGTTGGGTAAGCACATCCAGGCTGGCCTCCAATTCATCCAACACCTCAGCGGTCACCTTTCCAGGCTGAAGTTCGGCGATACGGGCGAACGCATATCCTTTCACGTGCACGGCTTCTTTGGCGAGTTCGGTGCGGAGCAGGTCGAGTTCATACGCCAGGTCAACCCCTTCGGGGTGCCCGTTCACGGCGCGGCGGACGTTCCCAGCCCGGTTCTCCAGCTCGCGCACCCAGAGGTCCTTCTTCCAGTTGGCGGTCTTCATGCGCTGGTCCAGTGCATAGAACACCTGCTCATAGCGGTTGTCCATGAACTGGGTCACCGCCATGCCTTCGTAGGCCCAGCGCGAAGCCATCACGTTGCCGAGCAAAGGCACACTGCGTTCCGAGGCGAACCACGGATGCAGCTTATCGAACTTCACGATGATGCCGCTGAAGAGCAATTGCGGGATGATCAGCACCGGGATGAGGATGTAGATCACCTTGGCGCTATTGAAGCTGGCGCTGACATTGAGGCCGAGCACGTTCGCGAAACAGGAGGTACTGAAAAGCAGCAGCCAGTGTTGTAGATACTGGCCTTCGATGTCGAGTACCGCATGCCCTACCATGACAAAGAGGGCGGTTTGGATGGCAGAGATGAGGAAGAGGATACCCACCTTGCTCATCAAATAGCTCAACCAGCTTAGGTCGAGGAATTTCTCACGCGCCAGGATCTTACGGTCTCGGATGATCTCTTCCGCGCTCACGGTGAGGCCGAGGAACAGAGCCACGATCACCGCGATGAACAGGTACTGGGGAATGTTGTCGTTCTGCCGGAAGATATACTCCCCTGCGGTACCATGACCCGTGCGGTAGAACTTCAGGAAGAACGCCATGAGGAAGGCCAATGCCGGCGCCTCCAACAGGTTGATGAGCACGTACTGGCGGTTGGCCAATTTGCTCAATAGATCACGCTTGAAATAGACCTTGAGCTGCCTGATGCGGTCGGGCACGGCGAAAGTGCTCTTCGGAACACTCCGCTCGTCCGCCACTTGGGCCACACGGCCTTCCATCTGCGCCCGGAACACCTCGTTCCAAGCCTCTGGACCGATGCGGCGTTGATCGGTCTCGTTCCCGTATTCATCCACGAGTTTGGCCTCGAGGATGTTGAAGATCTGCTCGGGGTTCACATTGCCGCAGGCACTGCACTGGCCCACCTCACTGTTCACCTGGCCGGTGACGCGCTTGAAGTAGACGACGGCATCCACAGGATCACCGTAGTACACCGGATGGCCTTCCTGATCCATCAGCAACAGCCGATCGAAGAGCTTGAAGATGTCCGACGACGGTTGGTGGATCACTACGAAGACCAGCCTGCCTTTAAGAGCGAGCTCCTTCAGCAGGTCCATGATGTTCTCCGAATCGCGAGAACTGAGGCCGCTCGTGGGCTCGTCCACGAAAAGGACACTGGGTTCGCGGATCAGCTCCAACGCGATGTTCAAACGCTTCCGTTGTCCACCGCTGATGGTCTTCTCCAACGGACTGCCCACTTTCAGGTCCTTGGTCTCGAAAAGGCCCAAGGTCTGGAGCATCCGCAGGACACGCTCAGCTACCTGTTCATCCGTCTGGTCGCCGAAGCTGAGCTTGGCGTTGTAGAACAGGTTCTGGAACACGGTCAACTCCTCGATCAACAGATCGTCCTGGCTCACATGACCGATCACGCCTCGGATGCGGTCCCGTTCCGTGTGGACATCGATGCTATTGATGGTGACGTGTCCCCGGCTGGGCTTGAGGTTACCATTGAGGATATTCAGCAGGGTGCTCTTTCCACTCCCGCTACCACCCATGATCCCGATGAGCTTGCCGCCCGTCTCAGCCAGGCGCAACTCATGCAAACCCGTTCGGCCATTGGGGAAAGCGTACTCGATGGCATCGGCCTTGAATACGATCCGCGAGCGGGTCCCCTTCTGCATGAATGCGGAGAGGATGTCGCTATAATAGATCGGCACGCCGTTCGGCGGTCGTACGCTCGTGCCGTTGCTCAGCACGTAATGGCTATCGTTGCCCATGCGCTGCCCGTTCATGGTCACCTCGCCGGTGCCCGAATAGCGCATCACGTACAAGTTCACGCTGGGCACGTGCAGCACGCATAGCTCCCCTTCCAGCCCGTGGGCGTGGATGTGGCGGGCATGCTGCATGGTATTGTTGAGGGCTGCATCGATGTAAAGCAGATGCGCAGCATCCTCGCGTTTTTCCCGTTGACCCTCGACGAATCGCCGGCAGCTCGTGAAATCCTCCTGGGTGATATTGAAGGTCTCCGCTACAGTAGCCACGAATTCGGCCTCCTGTTCGCTAACCTCATCATTGCTGTTGATGAACTCCAGCAGATGCACCAGCACCACGAACTTCTGGCGCTGGTTGAGTTCCTCGTTCACCTGGGTGCAGATCTTAAGGACCTTCACCGAGTTGAGCGAGGTGCGCTTGCGGCCGGTACGGCTTTGCCCACCACTGGCGTGGAAAGCCTGAACGAAGGCCTGGTAGCGCGCCATATGGGCGGCGGCGACTTCATTACTGAACTGTTTGCGCAGGAACCGCTCCAGAATGGCAGCGTTGTCCGGACGCGCGCCTTCACCCACGGCATCGCCCTTGGCGATGATGGCGAACAGCTGCAATAAGGCCTTGAGTATCTTCTCGCTCATGCGTCCAGCACGCCCTTTTCTGGATCCAGCCCAAAAAAGAGCGCCCCTCTTTACGGGAGGAGCGCCCAAAGGGTTCCGCTGAACGGAAAAGAACTACTTCTTGAAGCCGATGAGCATCACGGCACAGCCGCTACCTGCTTTGGTGGGATCCAGACCGGCTTCCACACGAACATCGATGGTGTTCGTCACTGAAAGGTCCCAATAGGGCGCGTTGCCCTGGTCCTTGTTGCTGAAGAGCACGTTGTTGTCCTTGTCCAGCACATTGAACACGAGGATACCATCGGAATCACCGCTGCACGCGGCCACCCGATAGGTCGTGCCACCGAACAACGTGAGGTTGAACTCGGCTTGCTCGTCGCCTTGGAGCAGGGCACGGTAGAACTGACCATCGGGGATGTACTGCGACGTGATGTGTTTCTCACACCGGTCGGCGATGGTACCACAAAGCTCTTGTGCCTGAGTGGCAATAGAAGCGGAGAGGCTGAGGAGAAGGAATGTCCTACGCATGGTTCAGGCGAGCATCATGTTACGGATGGCCGTCACCTTGGCCACGATGGCCGCGAGTTGATCGGCAGGAATGGAAACGGTGCTGGTGCTGTTGATGAAGGTCGTCTTCTTGGCAGCATCGGTGACCGGCTCCTGGAACGTATAGGTGGAGCTTACTCCGCTGAAGAGGCCTTGCAGTTCCTTCATGGCCGCCAGCAAGGGCGCCGCAGCGTTCTCAGTATCGCTGGTCTGCAGCAGTTCCACCAATGCGTTCAGCGAGTTCTTCTGCTCACCGATACGGTTCACCAAGGTCTGGTCCTTTGCCGCTGCCGGGTCGGAGATGGTCAAGTAGATGGATTCCACCCATCCACCGGCGAGCACCAGTGCGCTCACATCGTGACGCTGGTTCTCCTTCAGGTATTGGTCCGCGGCCCGGAAAGCGATGCCGCTGAACTGGAGCAGGCTATCCTCGCTACCCAGATTCGTCTTGAATCGGTCCAACAAGGCACGATCGAAGGAATTGGTGAGCTCGAGCTTTCCACCGAGTTTCTCGATGGCCTGCATGGTGGCCATGGCCTTCTGGCCATCCTTATGCACGGTCGCATACGCGAGATCAGCGCCATAAACGCCAAGTAGGGTGCTCTGGGGCACTTTGCCAGCCACAGCATCGGCTTTTTCCAGCGGTGCGGCCAGTTCCTTCTGGTACTTCAGACCAGCTTTCCGCAGGGCCAATGCGGTCTGCACAGGCGAAGGGATACTGAAGATCTTTCCACCCACATTGAGCAACTCGGTCTCCTTGGGTGTTGTATCAACGGCCAAGGTGTCGGTCGTGGTCTGATGGTCTGCGGTATTGGAGCCTCCACAGGCGGCCAGGAACAGCCCGAAGCCGAGGCCCAGGGCGATCTTCGATGAGGTTGGCACGGACATGATCAGCGCGGATGGTTTCGATATCCGGGTGTCGAAGGTAGGCGCATCGAAAGGGCTGGTTTTCCTTGTTGCCCAGCAGTTTTCAACAGAGCATCGGTAACCCCCGGCTCTCACCACCGTTGGAGGCGCGAACCTTTGAGGGCGTACCAGAGGATGAACAAGTAGCAGGGTACCATCATCCAATACGCGTTCTGGTAACCGAGAGGTCCCTCAGCCAGGACTCCGTAAACCTTCGGCAGGACCGCACCACCAACGATGGCCATGATCAGCATGGCGCTTCCGGTGGCTGTATTCCGACCAAGTCCATTGATGGCCAATGGCCAGATCGCCGGCCAGACGAGCGCGTTCGCGAGACCCAAGAGCGCGATGCACACCACGGTGAACGGTACAGTGAGATGGATCAGCTTGAAGTTCAC
>DAOORM010000161.1:0-5471 GCA_035389265.1 Flavobacteriales bacterium
TTGTCCTGGCTCTTCAGGTATTGCTCCACGCTCATCTTGTTGTCCTTGATGAACTCTTGGGCGAGCAGCGTGCTTTCCTTGAAGAACTTGTTCAATCGGCCCTGGGCGATCTTCTCGGCCATGTCGGCAGGCTTGCCCTCCTGAATGGCGAGTTCCTTACCGATCTCCAGTTCCTTGTCGATGACGCTCTGCGGCGTGCTGGCCTTATCCAGGGCTACCGGGCCCATGGCTGCCACCTGCATGGCCACGTCCTTGGCGGCTACTTCGAAGCCAGCCTTATTCAACCCTACGAGGCTGGCCACCTTGTTACCTGGGTGGTTGTAAGCATACACGAACGGAGCTTTCACTTCGGAACAAGCGCTTACGTCGATCTTCTCACCGATAACGCCGGTCTGTTCGATCAGCTTTTCAGCGATGGTCATGCCGTTGCTATCGTAGGCGGCCCCTTTCAGAGCTTCCAAGCTGCTGATACCCTTCTCCAAGGCGATCGCGGTCATGCGCTCGGCCATGGCGGTGAAGTCGGCGTTCTTGGCCACGAAGTCGGTCTCGCAGTTGACGCAGACCAGGACACCAACGGTGCTGTTGGCATTGGTCTTCGCGATCACGAGGCCTTCGGTGGCATCGCGGTCAGCGCGTTTCGCGGCCACTTTCTGGCCTTGTTTGCGCAGTACATCGATGGCAGCATCGAAGTCGCCATTGGCCTCGGTAAGGGCCTTCTTACAATCCATCATGCCTGCGCCTGTCATTTGGCGCAGCTTGTTCACATCAGCTGCGGAGATCGCCATGGTGCTCATGTTGTTTCGGTCGTGGACGGAGGTTGTACCGGACGGGCACTCCGTCCGATCGTTGCGCGTCCTGTTGCCTAGTTGTTCTCTTCGGAAGGTGCGGCTGTTTCTCCGGCTTCCACTTCGGCTGCGTTCTCCTCGGCACCCTCTTCGGTGTCGTTCTCGTCCACAGCGGTCTTGTCGTTCTTCCGCTCTTCCATGCCCTCGTTGATCGCAGCGATCATCGTGTCGATGATGAGCTCGATGCTCTTGGTGGCATCGTCGTTGGCGGGGATCGGGAAATCCACCTTGGTGGGATCGCTGTTGGTATCCACCATCGCGAAGGTGGGGATGTTCAACTTCTTCGCTTCGGCCACGGCGATGTGCTCCTTCACGATATCCACGATGAACAGGGCGCTTGGCAGACGGGTGAGGTCGGCGATGGAACCCAGGTTCTTCTCCATCTTCTCGCGCTGACGGCTCACTTGCAAACGCTCGCGCTTGCTCATGTTGTCGAAGGTACCATCGGTCTTCATACGATCGATGGTGGCCATCTTCTTGATGGTACGACGGATCGTGCCGAAGTTGGTGAGCATACCGCCGCTCCAACGCTCGGTGACGTAGGGCATGCCAGTGGGTTTCACCTTCTCGGTCACGATGTCCTTCGCCTGCTTTTTGGTGGCTACGAAGAGGATCTTCTTGCCGCCGCGGGCGATGTTCTTCATGGCCGCAGCAGCCTCTTCCAGCTTCACTGCGGTCTTGTTCAGGTCGATGATGTGGATCCCTTTCTTCTCGTCGAAGATGTAGGGAGCCATGTTCGGGTTCCACTTGCGCTTGAGGTGACCGAAGTGGACACCAGCGTCGAGCAACTGCTTGAATTCGAGACGTGCCATGGTTGTTTAGTTCACTTTCCTTGTTCCCGTTGATACAGGCATCCCGCTGGTAGCCTTCGTTGCCGAAGAGTCCAGCGGGATTGGATCCTGAACAAGCGTTGGGACCTTAACGCTTGCTGAACTGGTAACGCTTACGCGCTTTCTTGCGTCCGAACTTCTTCCGTTCCACGGCGCGTGGGTCACGGGTCATGAGTTCTTCGGCCTTGAGTTTCGGTTTGTGGTCGGCGTCGATCTTCACCAAGGCGCGGGCGATGCCCAGGCGCACGGCGTCGACTTGGCCGGTGATACCGCCGCCATCGACGGTGGCGGTGACATCGTACTTACCCACCGTTTCGGTGAGCTTGAACGGTTGTTCCAGCTTGAAACGCTGGGTGGTCACCGGGAAATACTCTTCGCTTTCGCGACCATTCACGGTGATCACACCGGTTCCTTCGGTGAGCACCACCCGTGCTACTGCGGTCTTACGACGGCCGAGGCTGTTGACAGCTTCCATCTTACTTGATCGTGTTCAGGTCGAACTTGCGAGGCTTCTGCGCGTCGTGCTTGTGTGCGGTACCTGCCACGACATGCAGGTTATTGAAAAGGCGACGGCCCAGGCGGTTCTTGGGAAGCATGCCGCGAACGGCGATCTCCACCATGGCCTCTGGCTTGCGGGTCAAAAGGTTGCGGGCCACTTCACGGGTCTGGCCACCGGGGTACATGCTGTAACGCTGGTACTCCTTCTCATCCATCTTCTTACCGGTGAGGCGGACCTTGTCGGCATTGATCACCACCACATGGTCACCGCAATTGACGTGCGGGGTGAAGGTGCCCTTGTGCTTGCCGCGTACGAGCATGGCCACTTTGCTGGCGAGGCGGCCAAGTACTTCGTTCTCAGCATCTACCAGCAGCCATTCTTGCTGCACGGTGGCCGCATTGGCCATGCTGGTGGTGTGTGTCGTCGATGCCACTGTTCGTGGGTTTAAAGGCTATTTTCCCGGAAACGGGGTGCGAAGATAGATCGTTCTTTCGGAAAACCAACAACACCCTGTGGACTTCCGGTCCCGAGAGACGCTCCATCACCACTCGAACCGGTCTAGACCATGGCCGAAAGAAGGACGATGCAGTCATGCCCATCCCCTTCCATGACGACCTCCTCCCGAGTGGTGGACCGGTCGTCCGGAAGGACGTCAGGGTCATCCACCATCATCCGTTCTTGGAGCGATAGAGAGTCTTGCTCCGCCGCTACCAGGCCTTTGACCATTATCAACCCTTGTGGCGTTCGAGCCAGAAGGAACGTACTCTGCGCATCGGGCAATGCCGAGAGCATGCGCGACGTCCAGCGGTAATAGCACGCCACAGCACGGTTGGTGTCGAGATCGGGCGCAGCCTGTTGGATGATGGTCGCGACCACTTCGGCCACGGCTCCGGTGAGTACTCCGGCATGGAACAGCAGTATATCGTTCATCACGACGGTACCATGCAAGGTGGCCGCATCCCGCAAGATCCGCTCATGCTCATGGCCATCTCCGCACCGCACCGCCAAGGCGAACAGGTCGTGTTCCGGGCCCAGTCCGCGCAACATGTGACCGAGGTCGTTACCCGACCTCCGGGCCATTTCGATGAACCCTACGCGGGCTCCGCGGCTTGCGGACCGCTGTTCGAGCATTCGCAGTGAGAGGGACTTCAACTCAGCATGGTCAAGGCCCCGGACCGCATCCAAGTGCCTGCAGATGTCTTCCACCGAGCGCTTGTGGACGCCGTTGATGGCCACCATGGACTGCCCTTCGCGGTCTGCACGGAAAGTGAAGAAGCTCCGCCCTTCGCCTTGTTCGATGTGCACGGGTAGGCCAGCTCTGTGGCGGATGATGTTCTGATAGGCTTCGACCAAAAGGAAGGCCAAACGCTTCCGGTGGGCCTTCTCTCCGCTCATCGCGGCAACGATCCCGTCGCTCAGGTCGAGCAGCTCGGCACTGAGTTCATCACCAAAATGGCCGCTGTACCCGAAAATGAACCGATCGGCGGCGAAGGCACGCAGCAACGCACTGGCGCAGGTTCGGTAGCGCTGCATGTCCAGTGCGGCGGTTTGGTGGTCGATATGGTCAGGTATCCTTCTCCCGGTCATAGTCACGTTCCATCGACCTGGTGGCCGAAGGAGTGCGACGCCTGAGATCGGGAGAGTGCTGCCGTTGGCAACGGCGCCGCTGCACGAAGGAACGGCAACGGCGGTGAATGATCGCTATCCGATCACACCCAATTCCTTTCCGATCTTCCCGAACGCCGCCAACGCACGGTCGATCTGTGCTTCTGAATGCGCTGCGCTCAACTGTACCCTGATCCGCGCGGTATCCTTGGGCACCACCGGGTAGAAGAAACCGATGACATAGATGCCTTCATCGAGCAATTTGTCGGCCATTACCTGACTCAACCGGGCATCACCCAACATCACGGGAACGATGGCCGCACCAGCACCCCTGGTCTTGAAACCGAGCTTCTCGATTCCGGTCCGAAAGCGGTCCACGTTGGCCTCGAGCTTGTCCCGCAAGGCTGTGCTGCCACTAAGCAGGTCGATCACCTTGATGGAGGCCCCGACGATGGAAGGGGCCAGTGAATTACTGAAGAGGTAAGGCCGGCTGCGCTGCCGGAGCAGCTCCACGATCTCCTTGCGGGCGCTGGTGTAGCCGCCCATGGCACCACCCAGTGCCTTGCCCAAGGTGCCCGTGATGATATCTACCCGACCGGTGACACCACAGTGCTCCACACTGCCACGGCCGGTCTTACCGATGAAGCCTGCGGCATGGCACTCATCCACCATGACGAGCGCATCGTACTGGTCGGCAAGGTCGCACACCCCTTTGAGGTCTGCCACGATCCCGTCCATGCTGAAAACGCCGTCGGTCACGATGAGGATGTGCCGGGCGCCGTCCTTGCGAGCCGTCTTGAGCTGTTGCTCGAGGTCGGCCATGTCGTTGTTCGCGTAGCGGTAGCGCATGGCTTTGCAAAGCCGCACGCCGTCGATGATGCTCGCGTGGTTGAGAGAGTCGCTGATGATGGCGTCCAATTCGGTTAGGAGAGGCTCGAATACACCGCCATTGGCATCGAAACAAGCCGCGTAAAGGATGGTGTCGTCCAGCGAATGGAAGGCGGACAATTTCGCTTCAAGCTCCTTGTGGATATCCTGGGTTCCACAAATGAAGCGGACACTGCTCATCCCGTAGCCGTGGCTATCCAGCGCATCGTGTGCGGCCTGGACCACATCGGGGTGTGAACTGAGCCCGAGGTAATTGTTCGCGCAGAAATTGAGCACCTGCCGACCGTTGACGGTGATCTCGGCGCCTTGCTCGCTACTGATGATGCGTTCGCGCTTGAAGAGGCCTGCGCTTTCGATGGAATCGAGCTCGTTCTGCAGGTGCTGCTTGATGCTTCCGTACATGGGTGGGTGTTCGTGTCGCAAAGGTGCGAAGCAGGAACGAGCCACGCTCATGGCTCGCCTATCATCCGAACCGGTGAACGTGATCTAGAGCTTCCGGAAATACCCGTTGGAGTATTCGTTGGCATAGAGCAACGACACCTTCTCCGGCTTATCCCTGAAGAATTCGTCGGTGGCACGCTTCACACCAGGCGACTTGTACCCACCGGCCAAAGCCTTGCGTGGGTAGATCGCTTCGTCGTAATACACGGCGATCATGCCGATCGCACCCGGCGCCATACGCTCGTAGAGGTGGGGCAGCACGTGCTTGGTGGATTCATAGAGGTCACCATCGATCAGGGCGAAGCTGATGCGCTCGGGAAGCTGCGAAGGGATCGTCGCTTCGAACCAGCCCTTGTGCGTGTG
>DAOORM010000162.1:0-5458 GCA_035389265.1 Flavobacteriales bacterium
AGTTCATCAAGGACAACAAGATGAGCGTGGAGCAATACCTGAAGAGCCAGGACAAAGGTCTTACCGCTACCGACTTCAAGCGTCACTCGCTGACCGTCTGATGTCGATCAACATTCCATAGGAGAGGGGGGCTAAGGCCTCCCTCTTTTTATTTTGTCCCACCCCAACACATGGCCAACAAGTACAAACGCATCCTCCTGAAGCTCTCCGGCGAGAGCCTCATGGGCAACAAGTCCTACGGCATCGATAGTGAACGGCTGAGCCTCTACGCCGATGAGATCGTGGCGATCGCGAACCAAGGCGTGCAGGTGGCCGTGGTGATCGGTGGCGGCAACATCTACCGTGGCATGGAGGCCGAAGGCGCCATCGATCGGGTGCAAGGTGATCACATGGGTATGCTCGCCACCGTGATCAACAGCCTGGCCTTGCAAAGTGCGCTTGAGGCCAAGCAGTACAAGACCCGCCTGCTCACGGCCATCAAGATGGAGCAGATCGCCGAGCCGTTCATCCGGCGCAGGGCCGTGCGCCATCTGGAGAAAGGCCGGATCGTGATCTTCGGCGCAGGCACGGGAAACCCCTATTTCACCACCGATACCGCGGCAAGTTTGCGGGCCATCGAGATCGAGGCCGACGTGATCTTGAAGGGCACACGCGTGGATGGCATCTACACCGCCGACCCGGAAAAGGATAAGAACGCCACCAAATACGACCGCGTTTCCTTCGACGAAGTATACAAGATGGGGCTGAACGTGATGGACATGACGGCCTTCACCCTTTGCAAGGAGAACAACCTGCCGATCATCGTTTTCGATATGAACAAGCCCGGCAACCTCGGCCGGTTGATGGCCGGCGAAAGGGTCGGCACGTTGGTGGAACTCTGATCTTCCTGTGCTGCCTGTTACTTTTGCGCCGATCCGCCAAGGATCATCTTGAACCGAACAGCGATGATCGATACCACCGCCGCCCTGAAGACCTGCGAAGAGCACATGAGCAAAGCCGTTGACCACTTGGACAACGAGTTGCAGAAGATCCGCGCCGGTGCTGCCACCCCCAGCATGTTGGAGAGTGTGCGCGTGGATTATTACGGCCAGATGGTGCCGCTATCCCAAGTGGCCTCGGTGAACACCGGTGATGCACGCACCCTGTTCGTGAAACCTTGGGAGAAGAAGATGATCGATGCCATCGAGAAGGCCATCATCGGGGCCAACCTCGGTTTCAATCCGAGCAACAATGGAGAAAGTGTGATCATCCACGTGCCCATGCTCACCGAAGAGCGCCGCAAGGGCCTCTCCAAGGCGGCGCATGCCGAAGGAGAGCACGCCAAGGTGGGAATCCGCAGCAGCCGTCAGAAGGCGATGGAGACCATCAAAGCCGCCAAGAAGGACGGCCTGCCCGAAGATGCCGCGAAAGGCATGGAGGCCGAAGTGGAGAAGCTCACCGGCATCTATAACAAGAAGGTGGAAGCCTTGGTGGATGCGAAGGAGAAGGACATCATGAAGGTGTGAGCGATGTACTCGAACTTGGAAAGGCGGCTTTTGGGCCGCCTTTTTCATTCAGGCCCAAACGGGACTTCCCTCCGAGCAATTCCTGCACATCTCGATGCTGCTCCTCGACTTCAGCAATGAACGTCTGAAGTCGTTGTAGGCATCACTGGTCCAAAGCTCACGGAAACTGTGCGTGCGCAGATCGCCGAGCACATGGTGGGCATCCTTGTCGAAGCAGCACGGTACCACGCGGCCATCCCAAGTGATCACACAGCTGTGCCACATCTTCCAGCAACTGTCCTCCAGCTTGTTCTTCACTTCCCACACGCCGCTCGCATTGCGCCGGTAACGCGCATACTTGTCCTGCATGGGGATCAATGGGTGTTCATCCTTCGGATCGTAGATCTGCGCGGTCTTCAGCCAGAGGTCGTCCACGCCGATCTTCTTGGCTAATGCACGCGCTTCGGGGATCTGGTGCTCGTTCGGCTTCACCACCAGGAATTGGAAGACCACGTGCGGAGTGAGGCTCTTCAACTTCCTCTTCCACTTCACGATGCGCTCGGCTCCTTCGATCACCTTGGCCAATTCGCCTTCGCGTCGGTATGCCGAGTAGGTGGTCTGGTCGGTGCCGTCCAACGAGATGATCAACCGCGAAAGACCACTGCGGACCGTGGCCTCCGCCTTTTCTTCGGTGAGGAAGTGCGCGTTCGTGCTGGTGTTGGTGTACAATCCCTTCCGGCTGGCCAGGGAGACCATGTCCAGGAAGTTCGGGTTGATGTAGGGCTCGCCTTGGAAGTAGAAGGTGAGCGCCCATAGATCGTCACCGAGTTCATCCATCACGCGAGCGAAGAGGTCCTGTTTCAAGTTCCCCGTCGGCCGCGTGAAGGAACGTAAGCCACTGGGGCATTCCGGGCACCGCAGATTGCAGGCCGTGGTAGGCTCGAAGCTGATGCTGAAGGGGAGGCCCCCGATCCGTGGCTCCTTGCTGCGTTTGGCGCGCTGGTAGCTGGTCCACAGCACGGTGGCGTTCCGCAGCCGCCGAGGCGTGGCCTTGCGGGACCACTCGAACGCGTCGCGGACGGGAGCTAGCATCGGGTGCAAGTTAGGACGTGCCGGATGGGCTGTTACTTTCGAGCACTGCTCTCCGTCGTAGGTTAGACGATCCCTCCGTCACACCATGCCAACCACCATACTGCGCTACCTGCTGGCCTTATTGCCCTTTACAGTGAACGCCCAATTCACCATACAGGGTAGGGTGGTGGACGAGGCCACGAAAGAGGCCCTTGCTTTCGTACACGTGCTACCAGCCGGTGCCCAGCAAGGGGTGACCAGCGACATTGATGGCCGGTTCGCCATTCAGGTGCCCGCCCAACCCACCACCCTCCGCTTCAGTTATGTGGGCTATGCGCCTTTGGAGCTGCCCGCCTCCGCGGGAGCACCGCTGATCGTTCCCATGCGCCGCAACGCCGTGGAACTAGCGGCGGTGGATATCCTGCCCACCGAGAATCCCGCCCACCGCATCATCGATCGGTGCCGCGAAGGACGTAAGGTGAACGATGGAATGCGTGAGCGGAGTTATCGTTACATGAGCTACAGCAAGACCATCTTCACAGCGGAGATGGATACAGCGGTGGTGGTGGACACCACTTTGGTAGCCGACACCGCTCAAGTGGCTGCGGTGGATAGCAGCGAGCTGGAGATGCGCCAGTTCTTGGAGAGCCAGTATTTCTTCCTGATGGAGAGCGCCACCCGGAAGAGCTTCATTCCTCCCGCCTTGGAGAAGGAGGAGGTCTTGGCCATGCGGGTGAGCGGCCTGAAGGACCCCTCGTTCCTGGCACTAGCTGCGCAGACCAAGACCTTCAGCATCTACGAGCCGCAGATCAGCATCAGCCAGAAGACCTACCTCGGACCGCTCGCTCCCTCCAGCACCAACAAGTACCTCTTCCTGCTGGAGGACACGCTCTACCAAGGCGCGGACAGTGTGTATGTGATCAGCTACAAGCCGCGCAGCCGCACCAAGTTCGACGGGTTGAAGGGCCTGCTCTACATCAACACCAACGGCTACGCAGTGCAGAACGTGACCGCTGAAGCCGCCGAGCGGGAAGAGGGCTTCAGCATCCGTTTCCAGCAGCTCCATGAAAAGGTCCAAGGCAAGACCTGGTTCCCCACGCAGCTGAACGCCTTCATCTACTTGGACAACGTGTCCGTGGGCATCGGCAAGCCTTACGGAGTGGGTCGTACCTATCTGAAGGAGATCGAGCTTGATGCGGACATCGCCCGCAAGGAGGTACGCGGCCCGGAGCTGGTGATGGACCGCATGAGCACCCGCCAATCCGACGACTTCTGGAACGCTTTACGCACGGATAGCCTCGATGCCAAGGACCTACGGACCTACCAAACGATCGACAGCATCGGAGAAGCCGAGGACCTGGACAAGAAAGTGAAATGGCTGAGCGCGCTCACCACCGGTCGCCTGCCCATCGGCCCGGTGGACCTGTTGCTGGACAAGGTGCTGCGTTACAACGGCTACGAAGGCCTTCGCCTGGGTGCCGGACTGGCCACCAACGACCGGCTCACACGCTACGCTTCTCTTGGCGGATACTTCGGCTACGGATTCAAGGACGAGGCATGGAAGTACGGCGGCTTCCTCTCGATCAAGCCTTGGTACGGTCGTGACATCACCCTGAAGCTGTTCCACGAGAACGATGTGGTGGAGAGCGGAGGTGTGAGTTTCGACGGCCCCAAACGGTGGATCAGCACCGAGAGCACGCGCCTGATCTACATGAACCGCATGGACCGCAGTGAGCGCACTGGCGCCCAGGCCGCTTTCCGCGTGGGCAGCGCCCTGAAGTTCTGGGTGGGCACGGAACGCGAGCTGCGCATCAACGACATCGGTTACGAGTACGCCACATCCGCGGGGGAAGGTGTCACCGTGTTGACCAACGAATTCCTGACCGGGGGCGTCACCTTGGGTGCCCGCTTCGCCTTCCGCGAACGGATCGCCCGCCTACCGGACCGTGAGGTGTCACTCGGGACGAAGTGGCCGGTGCTTTCGGTGAACGCCTTCCGATCCTTCGCCGGGTTGTGGGAAGGGGAATTGGAGACATGGCGTGTGAACGCAAGCATCGACAAGGTCTTCCACATCCGCCTGTTCGGGGACCTGAGCTTGCGCCTGATGGGCGGTATCGCCGATCCCAACGCTCCGTACAGCTACCTCTACAACTTGCGCGGTACCAACGGCGGCGGCATCAAAGAGGACCCCACATTGCTTCTGGCGGCAGACAACACCTTCCAGACCATGGTGGCCAACGAGTTCCTGGCCGACCGCTATGCCGCCTTCCACCTGAAGCACAGCTTCGGTACCCTGCTGGTGAAGGGCAAGCACTTCAAACCACGCCCGGGTGTGGTGTACAACACGGGTATTGGTGACCTGAGCGCCCCCCTGAACCACCGTGGCTATTCCTTCACAGCCCTCAAAGACCCTTTCTTGGAGGCAGGGGTAGTGGTGGACAACATCCTCAGCGGTGTTGGGGTGGGTGCCTACTACCGCCACGGTCCCTACGCGTTCGAGGAGTCCAGCGACAATTTCGTGTTCAAGGTGACGAGCAGCTTCACCTTCTGAGCGGAACGGTCAGTGTTCCTGTCGCATTTCGCACCTTTGTCCGGATCCGACCTATCCTCCAGGTCGATCCCTTGGACAACCTAGATGTGGGCCTGGCTCGCTAGTCGTGTACTGCGCAATCGCATGGCGATCCTCCTCGCAGTGGGGATGATCACCCTGTTCATGGGTTGGCGCGCCACCAAGGTGGGCATGAACTACAAGCACGGCGGTCTGCTGCCCAAGACGGACAGCGCCTACGTCGAGTATGAGCACTTCCTCAATACGTTCAGTGAGGACGGTAATGTGATGGTGCTGGGCACCGCCGGAGAGACCTTCTACACGCCGAAGAACTTCGGGGCCTGGTACCAGCTCG
>DAOORM010000163.1:0-5423 GCA_035389265.1 Flavobacteriales bacterium
ACTGCGCAAGGTGGTGCTCTCCCGACTCGAAGAGGGGGTTGACCTCGCGCGCAAGTTGGGCGACGGTGATCTTGCGACGCGCCTGGAGTCCCTTTTTCTACAGGAAAGCGATCGGCAACGCGCCATGCCCGAAATGAAGGCGGCCTAGTAAGGTAGGAGCGTGCGGTGTTTGATCACTGCGGTCCAAGAACGAGGCTTCACTGGAGAATCACGGTCACTCAGTCTTAACGCCTTTCACCACGCGGTAACGGAAGTAGGTATCGGTGGTCACGGTTTGAGCACCGCTGGTACGCGCCTCCCGCATGGGCATCAGACCGGTCCATGCCAAGTCTTGATCGCTTGGGCTCGCTGGCAGAGCAAGGTCGGCTGCCAACCAGGTGTGGTCTTCGATCAAGAAGCTCACCGTCCGCATGGATGAACGACTGTTCAACGCAGCATTCGCGGTAACGACCAAGGCACCTTCCGACTCGCGGTAGCCCGCCGTATCGATAGTGGCGTACTGGTTATCCTTGGGCCCTGCATAAAGGCTCATGCGGATCTTGTCCTTCCCGCGTGACTGTGGAGTGATGTGCTGCAAAGGGACGTGGACCTCCAGTTGGAGCGTGAGTTCGCGCCCCTCCAACAGCGGCGGCCGAATGATGGTGAGCAGGCTCAGCCCGGCTATGCTGAAGAGGGTGACCAAGGAAAGGCCGATGGAAAGCCCCGCCGCTTTCCAGAACTGTGCCCATTCCACCGCATGCACCAGTTTGGTGCACAGTAACCCGATCAGGACACCTCCGATGAAGCCGGCCGGGATCAGCAGGAACGCGAGCATCATCCCTCGGCCACCTTCGAAGTCGCTCACCCCATGGGCCTTGGTGATCCGATCGGCGACAGGCGCCGTGATGACGGCGGTGATGATGCCGGTGAGCAGTGCGACGGTGATGGCGATCTTCCACGACATGGTGCTGTTCGATCTTCGATGAGTGTCGAAAATTCCGGGTCGACTAACGGTTCCGTGATATGCCACGAAACTAATCGCCAGGGGACCTCGGCACTCATCTGGGAGCGCGCTGTCAATGGATCACTCGCGGATCAAGGGCATCACGGTCCTTCGCTCCATACCAGTGATCTCCAACAGGTGGATCCCAGCAGGCAACTGCGTCACCTGGATCAGCACGGGCCCCTCACCGAGGATCGCTTGCTCGTATTCCAGTTGACCCGTTGTCGTCGTAATGCGGATGATGTCCCCCAACGATGCGCCACGGATGGTGAATACACCGGTGGTCGGGTTCGGGAACACGAGCAGACCTGTTTCTTCTACACTGCGCACGGTCGTGCTCGGCTCGTAGGTGAACCGCCAGGTGGAAGACCATTCCGAAACCAAACTTGCGTTCCGGGCACGGACCCGCCATAAGACCACTTCGCCAGGGAGGAGCACAGCCGTGGGCAGTTGAGTGCTTGTGGAGTTCAGGATCGTTGCCGTGCTCAGATCGGCTGAAGGTCCGTACTGGATGTCATAAGTGGTCGCATTGATCGCGGAGATCCAAGTCAAACTGGGCTGGGCTTCGTTCACGGTACTGAGGTCCGCTGGTGCTAGGAGTTCGGGTATTTGAGGCATTTGCAGCGCACTACCCGTGGTGAAGATGCGCGTGGTCCATGCGCTTGTATCGGTGTTGTGTAGCGCACGCACCTGCCAGAAGTATACTTGATCCTCGAGCAGCGCTGGTGTGTCATAGCGGGTGTCGAAGTTGCCATCCAACGAATTGGCGTAGGGATTTAACGCTTCGATGAATTGGTTGGAGTTGAAGAGAGGGGTGGTGTCCAATTGGACTTGGTAGAAAGTGATTCCGGTGAAAGGTGTCCAATCCAAGGTGATGCCAGCCACGGGAATATTCACAGCGAGGTTGGCGGGCGAGCTCAAGGTGACGTGATCGAGCGTGTTGAAGCTTCTACTCGTCCAAGCACTCGTATCCACTGTGTTCCGAACGCGAACGCGCCAATGATGCGTGGTGCCGAAGCGCACGGGTTGAACGGTCCATTCGGTGTCGTAGTTGCCATCGGACGTGTTGGCGTACTGGTGTGTGATCTGCTGCAGGAGCGGGCTGTCGAATGTCTCCGTGGTATCCACTTCGGCGTCATAGAACGACACGCCGTTGTGCGGTGACCAGTTCAATCGAGGAGCGACGAAGAGGTTTGCGCCGGGTGTGGGGGAATCCAGGGTGACCACATCACTGGTCGTGAAGGCGCGTCCGTTCCACGCGCTGGTATCGGTAGCGTGCTGCGCGCGGACGCGCCAATGATAGACGGTTCCAAATCTGAGTTGTGCCACATCCCATTGCGTGTCCGAATTGCCATCTGAGCCATTGGCGTAAGGGTTCGAGATGGTTCGCAGGAGCGGGCTATCGAAGGCTGCCGACGTATCCAGCTGCGCATCATAGAAGCTCACCCCATTGCTCGGTTCCCAGTTCATACGCATTGCGGTGAACACCGTTGAACTTTGTCCGGGAGAGGTGATCATGACAAGGTCAATGGTGGTGAAGGTGCGGGGTGCGCTCCAAGCGGACGTATCACCGGTGATGTAAGCTCGTATGCGCCATCGGTACACAGTCCCGAAGCGGAGTCCGCTATGCGAAGTGCGTGTGTCGAAGTTGCCATCGGCACCGTTCGCATAGGGATTGGTCACCGAGCGGAGCAAGGGAGAATCGAAGTTCGGGGAGGTGTCGAGCTGGCACTGGTAGGCCTCGGAGTTCTGCACGACTCCCCAGTCGAGGGTCACACTCGTGGAGATGGTGGAGCCATTGCCAGGACTGGTGTACGACGGCGTGTTCCACGCATGGGCCAGATTGAGAATGGATAGACCAGCGATGGCTAATGTGTAGCGAAGTGTGTTCATGGTGTTCATTCGGGCGGCGAATTTCCATCCATGGCATCTTCCGTGCCAGAGCGTTGACCTGCTGTTCGTGAGAAGCTAGCGGTGTGACGGACCGTTCAGCCTCTGGAATGTACCAGGATCCTTACGTTCGCAACCGTGCTCGCCAACGCCTTCCGTTTCTACATCAGTTCCTTTTCTGGGTTCAGCCGCGAGGTGTGGCTGCTCACGTTGGTCACTTTCATCAATCGAGCGGGTACCATGGTGGTCCCGTTCATGTCGTTGTACCTCACCAAGGACATGGGACTTTCCTTGGAGCAGGTGGGTTGGGTGATGAGCAGCTTCGGCGCCGGATCGGTGGTGGGGTCCTGGTTGGGCGGCAAGCTCAGCGACAAGCTCGGTTTCTATGATGTCATGATCGCGGCCTTGCTCACTTCTGGTCTGGCGTTCATCGCCTTGCAGTTCGTGCATGGTTTCGTCCCGTTCTGTGTGGCCATTTTCTTCCTCCTGGTCCTATCAGATGCGTATCGCCCCGCTATGTTCGTCGCCATTCGCAGTTATGCGCGGCCTGAAGATCGAACACGTGCCGTCACGTTGATCCGTCTAGCCATCAACCTCGGGTTCAGTTTGGGGCCTGCCTTGGGTGGGGTCATCATCGCTGGCTGGGGATACGCCGGCCTCTTCTGGGTGGATGGTCTTTCTTGCCTAGGTGCGATGGCCTTGATGTGGTACGGGATACCGCGGAAACAAGCGCAAGCTGACAATGCCAGCAACCGGTCCACTTCGAAGGCCTCTCCGTGGTCCGATCGTCCGTACCTCTTCTTCCTGCTCACCGTGGCATTGATCAGCATACCCTTCCTACAATACTTCAGCACGGTGCCTTTGTTCTACAGCGAAGTGCATCACCTGAGTGAAGCGTACATCGGCCTACTGCTCGCCAGCAACGGCTTGCTCATCTTCCTACTTGAAATGCCCCTCGTGAAATACTGCGAACAGAAGCAATTCGGGCTTCACGGTATCCTGACTTTCAGCGTGGTCCTCTTCGCACTCAGCTTCGCGGTCCTCAACTTCTTTCCGACCCTGATCTTCCTGTGGGTGGGTATGTTCTTGATGACGGTAGGCGAGATGCTGAATTTTCCCTTCATGAACCGCTTTGCGAACCAACGCGCCGATCGCGGGCAGGCCGGGGCTTACATGGCGTTGTACACCATCGCCTGGAGCGTAGCCCACATCGTGGGTCATACACTGGGGTTGAACCTCGTGGAGCGCTTTGGCTTCACGAACACCTGGTACTTCTTCATCGCTGTTCTGCTGGGTTGCCTCGTGCTCTTGGTCGGTGTGGACCGTATGGTGAAGCGGGAAGGGCAGCGTACTCGGCCTTAGCTTGCAGCCCAATGAGCATATCCACTACCATATTCAAGCGGCTAGTGACCTTGCGCTGGTCGGACATCGACGCGAATTTCCACCTGCGACACTCCGTCTTCTACGACCTCGGCGCCGCACAACGCACCGAGCTGCTGGCCTCTTTAGGGATCGGCATGCGCGACATGCAACAGGGGGGCTATGGGCCCGTGTTGTTCCGCGAGGAGTGCCGCTTCCTGCGCGAGATCCGGATCGAAGATGCCATCGAAGTGGAGACATCCATCGCCCACTTGAGCCGCGACTTCCGCAAGTTCGGGTTCGAGCAGCGTTTCATGCGTGGTGAAGAGGTGTGTGCCATCCTTCGTGTGGAAGGGGCCTGGTTCGATGCTCGAGCGCGTAAGGTCGCTCCACCCCCGACGGTGGTGATCGAGGCCATACAACATGTGGCGCATACGCAGGACTTCACCTGGCTCGATTGAGGCTATGCTCACCGTCGATCTTTCAACATTCCCGGTCCTTCACACCGAACGGCTCATCCTGCGCGAGTTGGTGAAGGAGGATGCGATCGCCTTGCACCGCATGCGTTCGGATGAGCGCGTGATGCGGCACATACCGCGCGACCTTGAGCAGGCCGTTGAAGAGAGTGAGAAGTTGATCGCGACCATCGCGCAAGGAAGGGCGGAGAATGAAAGTCTCACCTGGGGGATCACCCTGAACGATAGTGGTGTATTGGTCGGCACGATAGGATTCTATCGACTTCAGTTGGACCACCACCGCGGTGAGATCGGTTATCTTCTACATCCGGAACATTGGGGCAAGGGGATCGCTTCGGAAGCCATCGTGGCTGCGGTAGATCACGGTTTCCAGGTGCTCGGTTTCCACAGCATCGAAGCGGTGACCGATCCGGAGAATCATGCTTCCAACAGGTTATTGGAGCGCTCAGGATTCACCTTGGAGGCGCACTTCCGGGAGAACTACTTCCGCAACGGGAAGTTCCTGGACAGCCTGGTATGGTCCAAGCCGACACCGCGCTCAGCCTAAGCGGCTGATGATCGCTTCGATCTCGTCCTTCAGCCTTTCACACGCCCGGATCGTATCGCCATGCAGTTCTGCACGCGGCGTCATGGTGTTCTCGCGCAATGCGTCCACAGCGGCCGGTAATCGTTCGCATCGGCTGTCCACGCCCAGCCCGTGATCCAGTTGCTGGTCG
>DAOORM010000164.1:0-5408 GCA_035389265.1 Flavobacteriales bacterium
GTTGCCGGTCCATACTCCCACGGTGTAGCGGTCGGTGACACCGATGGCCCATGCATCGCGGTGTCCGAAGCTGGTGCCGGTCTTCCACGCGATATGCTCTGTGCCACGGAAGTGTTGCCAACCCCTCTCCACCTCTGGGCGGTTCAGGTCCTGCAATGCCATGAAGGTGTGGTACACAGCGGCCGGGCTCAACGGTGCAGTGGTCGGTTCTCTGTGTAGCGCTGCGTGGAGGAGGGCCGTGGGTGCGTGTACCGGCTCTTCCGTCTGCTGGAGGATCCGCGCCAACGATGCGTACGCTCCAGTGAGTTCCCACAAGGTGCTTTCTGCACCGCCCACCACAAGGGAAAGCCCGTAATGGTCGGCACGCTGATCCAAGCTGTTCAAGCCCATGGCGCGCAACATCCGCAAGGTGCGTTCGATGCCGTGCTCCTTCAATGCGCGCACGGCAGGTACGTTCAAGGATCGCGCCAGCGCCGATGACGCTGGCACTGCTCCATCGTACCGTTCATCGAAGTTGCGCGGCGCGAAACCATCGTAGTGCGTGGGTAGGTCGACTACGAGCTGGTCGGGCATGAGCTCACCGCTCTGCAGCATGTCCGCGTGGAGGAACGGTTTCAACAAGCTGCCTGCACTACGTCGAGCGCGCACGATGTCAACGGCTCCGGCATGTTCTACCCCGGCAGAAGGTAGGTTACCGATATACGCGAGCACTTCACCGGACCGTGTGTCCAGCACGAGCACGGCGGCGTTGTGCACTTCGTTCGCACGCAGCACTTGGGCGTGGCGCTCAGCGATGGTGGTCACCCGTTGCTGGAAGGCGGCGTCGATGGTACTGGTGATCCGCTGACCACGAAGGCCTTGTGCTTCCAATGTGCCGAGCAGGTGTGGTGCGATGTGCGGAAGCGGCAGCGGTCGTTCGGGCAGCGGTTCGCCCATGGCGAGTTCACAGGCCAGGCTGTCGATCACGCGGCTGTCGCGCAGGTAGGTGAGGAGCCTATCCCGTTTCCGTCTGAGGGCCTCGCGTTGCCGACCGGGGTGGATGCGTGCCGGTGCATTCGGAAGCACGGCCAGCGTGGCACTTTCGGCCCATCCGAGTTGGTGCGGCGCTCGGCCGAACCAGCGCCACGATGCGGCTTCGAGGCCTAACACATTGCCACCAAAGGGAGCGTTCGATGCGTATAGCGCGAGGATGGCATCCTTGGAATACCGCACCTCGAGCCGCAGTGCCATCAGTATTTCAACGGTCTTGTTCCACCAGGTCCGGGGGCGGTCACCGCGTGCCATACGCGCCACCTGCATCGTGAGCGTGCTGCCGCCGCTCACCACACGACCGGCTTTACGGTTCTGCTTTGCGGCGCGCACCAGGGATGGGATGTGGATGCCGAGGTGCGAGCGGAAGTGCCGGTCTTCAAAGGCGATCAGGCAGCGCTCGAAGCGCACCGGTATGGAGTCGCCCGATGGCATACGCCATTGTCCATCGGCTGCCACGGAAGCCGCCAGGGTTGCTCCCGCGCGGTCCAACAGCACCGTGCTTCGTGGACCCGGGAACAGCGGATCCATCGGTGCCCACCGGGCCCAGACGAGCAAGAGCCCGAGCACGGCCAACATCCAGGCGAGCGCTCGCCGCCAGCGCTTCATGCCCTCAACGTTGTGCGCTCTCGGCTTCACCTGCGGGCACCACCTCCACCCAGCGTCCCATGCTTCGCGCGTTCACTGTATGGTCGTACATCGCTTCGCAGGATGCACCTGGCAGGTAGTAGCGTCCCGTGTACGCAGCATTCAACATTACGCGGTAGGTCACGCTATTCCCGCGCCACAGGTCGAAGTAGGTGAGCACGCGGTCATCGCGGACGTCCTGGTAGGTGAAGGTGGAGGCTTGGGCCGCTCCCTCGTTCCCCTCCATCCGGTTGTTGCGGATCTCCCACCCCGATGGGAAGACCTGGGTGAGCGCTAGTTGCTGGTAGCCATCCACCACACCGGGGTGGGTGAGTTTCACCACGGCCATGAAGTCCATGCCCTGCTCGATCCGTGTGAAGTCTATCGCATTCCCGCTCATGTCGGTATAGGCCACGTTCATGGCCAAGCCTCTTGCACTGGCCTGTTCCTCGCCAGCCAGCGGCACACCGGTGCGCACATAGCGCAGGTAGATGCCCGCCTTACCCGTATTGGTGATGGCCACCGAGGCCTTGCCATTGGGCGTGGGCAGATCTACGCGGCTGATGGCTTTCTCCGTGAACTTGTCCGTGGTCTTGCCTTCGAGCGTCATCTTGTAGGTGATGCCTTTCTGCAGTTTGTCCTGCTGTGTGAAGTGCGCGGTCGCCATCAGCCCGAAGGCGGTGGTCTGGGTGCTATACCATCCTTCGCTGCTCAATTCCTTGGCGATACGCTGGATCACGCCTGCGGCTTTCGCGGTCTCACCCATGGCCATCAGCGCTTCGGCGATGATGGCTTCATCACGCAGCCCACTGCCATAGGTGAAGCCTTGTTCCGCGTATGCTTGGATCGCAGCGGGAACACCTTCCACCAAGCGCTTGGCCGCATCCTTTTGTCCGATCTTGGCATAAGCTGCGGCGAGCGTCCATCGGCCCATGACGGACAGGTCGCGCTGTTCGCGCAACCGGTTCATGGCAGCGAGTTCGGGATGGTTAGCCAAGGCCAATGCGTAGAGCCTGTAGGCCTGGGTGAGTTGCGTGGCTTCGCGTGACCAGCCTTCGCGGATCACACCCTGCCACTCACGCGCCGCCTTGCGCTGGTACGCGAGCCAATTGGTCAAGGAACCACCAATGGGTTTGAACCCTTCGCGCTGGGCTTCCACGAGGAAATGGCCGGCGTAGATCGAGGTCCAATCATCGTAATGGTCACCACCACCGGGCCAATAGTTGAAGCTGCCATCGTTCCGTTGGAATTGGGTCATGCGCCGCAAGGCCGCATCCACGTTGGCACGCATCGTTTGCTCCGTGCGCGCGGGCAGGTCCATCACCTTGGCGATGTACAACTGCGGGAAGGCCTTCGAGGTGGTCTGCTCCAGGCAGCCGTGCGGGTAGTCGATCAGGTATTGCAGGCGACGCCCGAGGTCCACGGGCGGTATCGTGCTCAATTCCACGTAGGCGCTGTTGGTACCGGCCACACCGATCGGCACGGCGGTCTCCTGCCAACTCTTGCCGGGTTCGAGGTACACCTCCGCCACGTCGGTGCTCGGCAGGTTCGGTTGGCGCACCTGTAGCTCGATCGCTTCAGAGGCGCTTTCGCCCGCACCGCTCACGCTCACCTTCACCTTGGCCACACCGATGGCTTCCTTCACACGCACGCTGAAACGCACGACTTGATCACCGGTGCTGTTGAAGCGGATCGTCTTCTCCGAAGGTCCGTCCGGGATCAGGAAGCTGTTCGGCTCCAGCTTCACCTTCACATCCTTCACCTTCGGATCCATGGCGAACACCGTGACCGGCAGGTCGGCACGCTCGCCGGGTGCCAGCACACGCGGCAATGTGGCCAGTACCATCAAGGGTTTCTTCACGGCAACGGTCTTCTCGGCGTTGCCATAGGCTTTGTCGCCGTCGGTGGCCACCACCATCACACGCACGGAGCCTACATAGTTGGAGATGGTGAAGCTGTGCTTCGCCTTCTGGCCACGCTCCAGGTTGAAGGGGCCCACGTACTTCACCACGGGCTTGAACCGGTTCGCTTTCGCGTTATCAGCAGGTCCGGCATCGTCGCTTCCGCCCAACGCCAGCACGCGCGATAGCTGCCTGCCGAACGCGCCGATGACCTGGTCGTACATGTCCCAGGTGCGCACCCCGAGCGCTTCGCGGGCATAAAAGTGGTTCCACGGATCCGGGGTCTTGAACCGGGTGAGGTCGAGCAGACCTTCATCCACGATGGCGAGCGTGTAGGTCATGGCATCGCCGGCCTTTTCGCTCACCTCCACCTCGAACGCGGCATCGGTCTTGATCTCCTTGGCCATGGTGATGACCGGCTCCAAGTGGGTCATCGGATCCTCCACGAGGATGGGGATCACCCCATAGAGTCGGATCGGAAGGTCGTTGAGGGTCTTGGCATGCGGTTGCACCACGGTGACATGCGCGTACACGTTCGGGGCCATGTCATCGACGATCGGGAAGGTGAACCGTGTTTCCTTTTCCTTCAAGTCCACCCACACGGCTTCTAGTGTTCGGCTACCTGTCTCCAAGCTGATCAACGCGCGACCGCTGCCACTGCTGGGGATGATCAGCGTGGCTTCATCACCGACGTTGTACTTGTCCTTGTCGCTGTTGAAGCTCAACATCGCGGCCTGGTCGGGTTCATCGCGCCGCGAGCGTCCTTCCCATCCGGGCCAGTCCATGTAGAATTGGAGCGCGCTGCTGTGTCCGCTGGCAGGGTCGGTCACGCGCACGGTGAAACGCCCCCACTCCGGACGGTCCACACGGAACTTCACGCTGGCCTGTCCTTTGGCGTTGGTCACGATGTCGAATTCCTGACGCAGTTCCACGCTCGGCGAGCTGATGTAATTGGCCGCACCATCGAGGTCGCCATCCCACCACCAGTTGCGCTGCATCTTGTACACCTGGGCTTTCAACGTATGCCCGGCCAGCGGACGTCCCTCTGCGCTCAAGGCCACCACCGGCAACGCATACGTGGTATCCGTCACCAGCCCGCCCCATGCGTTGAAGGAGGTAGGTGCTTTGATGCCCGTATAGCTGGAGTAGGGGTAGTAGGCCACCGAGGTGCGGTCCATGCTGGCATCACCACCCGCCTCGAACACACGGGTCACGATGTTGGTCCGCACCATGGCCGGGGCACTGCGTCCGGCTTCGATCCGCAGCGGGAAGCTCGTGGAGCCTTGTTCGCTCAACACACCATCGAAGACCACTTGCTCTTCTTCTGGAACATAGGTGCGCAGGTCGTCGAACACATACTTCTCGAAGCCTTTGAATTCGGCAGCGCCGGATGTCATGGTCACGGTCACGCGGCTCTTGAGCCCACGCGCCGGGGCACCGTGCAGCCAGTTGGAGCGGAGGCCGATGTTCTGCTCACCACCACCGGTGATGCGTTCACCCACGTCGAGGTTGATCTTCAACCGGTTCGGTTTCACCGTTTCGATGCGGATGCTCTTGTGGAAGGTGGCGCCACCCACCACCACGCGGGCGTTCCAGACGCCCGTGGGTGCATCGGAAGCCGTGGCACAGCGGAAGGCGTACACCCCGTTCACCGAGGTGGTGCGCACGTGTTTCTGATCCAGCCGTCCCCGTGGGTCGGTGAGTTCGAGCACCACGGGGTGGTCTTTGGGCAGTTTGTCCTGGGCATCCTGAAGGATGAAGGCGAGGTAGAGTGAATCGCCGGGCCGCCAGACACCACGTTCCCCGTAGAGGAAGCCCTTCAAGCCCCGTTCGATCGCGGTGCCTTGCACA
>DAOORM010000165.1:0-5399 GCA_035389265.1 Flavobacteriales bacterium
CGTTGCTCATCACCTTGCTCATCAGCGCGGTGTACTCGGTGCTGATGTCCTTGTCGTCGAAGCTCACCAGCTGCGCGAAGCCCATCACGCGGGCGTAGAAGTCCACCCAGTGGTTCATCTCGCCCCAGCCCACATTGCCCACCATGTGGTCGATGAACTTCAGGCCCACCGGCTCCGGGTTGTAGTGGCTCTTCCAGGCGCGGTAGCCGGGCAGGAAGGGGCCTTTGTAGTTGTCGCGCTCCACGAAGATGTGCACCGTCTCGCCGTAGGTGTGGATGCCGCTACGGATCACATAGCCGTTCTCATCCTCCTCGCGCACGGGCTCCATGAAGCTCTTCGCGCCGCGCTTGGTGGTCTCCTCCCAGGCCTTCCTGGCATCGGGCACCCACAGGGCGATCACCTTCACGCCATCGCCGTGCTTGCGGATGTGCTCGTTGATCGGGCTGTCCGGCGTCATCGGCGTGGTGAGTACCAGGCGGATCTTGTCCTGCTGCAGCACGTAGCTGGTGCGGTCCTTCATGCCCGTCTCCAGGCCGGCGTAGGCCACGCTCTGGAAGCCCCACGCGCTCTTGTAGTAGTGGGCGCTCTGCTTGGCGTTGCCCACGTACAGTTCCACGTAGTCGGTGCCCAAGAGCGGGAGAAAATCCTGCGCGTCCGTCATGATCTTCTCGAGACCATAATCCACGTCTTTCAGTCCAGTTGCCATCGTAGTAGGGAGTTGGTGGTCCTCAGGTTGTTCGTGGCTCAAAGTTCGGGCTTTTTGCGGGGGTGTGGATGAGGAAGGTCATTGGGGCGTGCCCGGCCCACCCTTCGACTCCGCTAGGCTCCGCTCAGGGTCGGCCGGGTCGGGCTATCCGCTGCAAGTCCTCGCCTAAGAAGGCTCCGGGCTTTCCGCTTCTCTCCCTCACGCGAAATGCCTCCTACTCCGGTATATCCTTCAACAGACCAGCAAGTTCCTTGTCGGTGATGTCAGCTTGCTCGGACTTGTCGTACACCGTGAGCAGCCATACCACTTCACCCACCACCCGAACGCAAGTGATCACACGTGCGCCACCGCTTTTGCCCTTGCCTTTGGCGGCGATCGCCATACGGACCTTGTAGCATCCCTTGCCCAATGAGGAACCTTGGCGTGGGTCTTCGAGCAGTTCTTCCACCAGTTCAGCCAGGTCCTGTTTCAGCGAAGGGTACTTCTTCGCCAAGGCCTTTGCGCGGCGGTCGAACTCCGGGATGGTGCGGATACTATAGCTCATTGAGCAGCGCTTGCACAGGCCGCCCCTTCAGCTTGCCGGCCTTCACCTGCTTCATCTCCTTTACGGCAGCCCGCACGCTATCGAGGGCTTCCTCCTTCTCGTCCGTCACCGGCCGTGCCTTCACGAACGACAGGCTACGCAAGAGCTCCAACAGGAACTCCGCCTTGCTATCCTTCACTTCGACGATGAACTTCATGCCAGCAAAGGTAGAGTGTGCGCGTGCCCCTCGCAAAAGCCTGGGCTGTCGTTCCTCTTAGGGTCTTCGGCTGGATCACCAGCCTCCGGGCTTTTCTGGTTTCGATCCCTCATGCGAACAAGGGTATCCAGATGCATCTCGTTTTCGTCGGCCTTGGGTAATATTGAGCCTACGTAGGATGTGACACGGCCCGATGGCAATGGATCAGGAAGAACGAACCCAGCAGCTCGAGAGAATAGCCGTTACAATTGGTGATGTTTCTTTCAATCAACTCCTTGGCTCAGTGCGGGAGGTGCGCCGGGATCGCTGTTTGCGTTTCTGGCAAGAAAGTCTCCTCGCAAAGGCTGGAGCCAACGTCACGAGCTACGCCGAGTTTCTCAGTCTATTCGAAGGAGCCAAATTGAAGGAAACAGGTCGGGCCAAGGATGCAGTATCGGCCGCAACTTCAGCCTTCTTGATGCCCACGCTAACGGAGCATGGCTTCAAGAAATACGGGAAGCGTTCATTCGGGCGCTTGATGGATGATAGTGTTTTCCAGTACGTCCATCTCCAGCTATCTGCGTATGGTGACAAGAGTTTCGCTGTGAATTATGCAAGCATCTTGATCTCCTGTCCGCATGAGGGCATGCGCTCGACGTTCCGAAGGCTTCCTCAGGGCAAGTCATCGGACGGATGGTGGCAGGCCATGCACCATGAAAGAGCCGATGAGTCGATGTTGGATGTGCGTGAACGGATGATGAACGTCGCTTTGCCCTGGTTCGATGCTACCTCGACGCCCATTGGGCTGGCGGAGGAGCTGGTGAAGATGGGTCATGGCCACCCGAGCACACTCTTCGAGTTGGGATGTTGTTATGCCACTACTGGCAACCTGGAGGCCGCAAAGGAGTCACTTCGAGAGGCCATACGGATCTTAAAAGAATCGTACAACACTGCGCTACATCATGAGTGGATGCTTGGCGAGACCACCCAAATCGAAAGTCTTTTGGCTGCAATCGCAAATGGGAGTCATGCGAACTTGCTCTCAGACTGGAAGGAGCAGACCGTGACTAGGCTCAAGTTGTCAGAATTCTGCGTGAGGGATAGGAGCAAGTAGCCCGCAGTGAAGCTTTGCGAGCGAGGACTACTGCGGATAGTCCGACCCTGCCTGGCCCTGAGCGGAGCTTTGCGGAGTCGAAGGGTGAGGCAGGGGCACGCCCGAACATCCACACGCTCACGACTCGAACACCTTGAAGTACTCCTCGAACCGATAGATGCGCCCCCACTTGTTGCCAGTGATCTCGCGCAGGATACCGATGCGCTCGAAGTCGCTCATGATCTTGTAGGCGGAGGGAGAACTCTGGCCGGTGGCCTTCATCACTTCCTCGGCCCATACGATCGGCTGCTGGAAGAGGTGGTTCAACAATTTCGGTGCAGCTTGTGTCTGCCGGCCGATGCGGGGGATCCGCACTTCGAGGCATTCCTGCTTCAAGCGTAGGATCTCGCGCAAGCCGTTGGTGGCTTTGTTGGCGGTTTCGATCACACCCACCAGGAAGAAGCGGAACCATTGGCGCAGGTCGTTCTGGCTGCGCACGCGCGTTAGGTTGTCGTAGTAGGCGCTGCGGTTGCGCTCGAAGAAGTCGGACAGGTAGAGCACGGGCTGCTTGAGTACGCCTGCGTGTACGAAGTAGAGCGTGATCATCAAGCGGCCGATCCGGCCATTGCCATCGAGGAAAGGGTGAATGGTCTCGAACTGGTAATGCGCCAACGCGGCCTTGAGCACATGGGGAAGGCCGGTGCGATCGTTGTGGAACAGGTTCTCCAGGTCGCTAATCAACGGGCCGACTTCTTCCCAGATCGGCGGTATGAAGGCGGCATCGGCCAGGCTTGCGCCGCCGATCCAATTCTGGCTGCGGCGGAACTCTCCGGGCATTTTGTGTTCACCGCGCACGCCTTGAAGCAACGTGCCGTGCGCTTCACGCAGCATGCGTGACGACAAGGGCAGGCGGTGCATGTCCTCCAAACACTGCTCCATCGCCTTCACGTAGTTGTTGACCTCGCGGCGGTCGTCCCGGCGTTCCACGGAAACGGCACGCTCGTCCAGGAGCGCCTCCTCCATGTTCGTCCGGGTGCCCTCGATCTTGCTGCTCACGGTGGCCTCCTTGTACACATGCATCCGGATGAAGTGCCCGATGTTCGGCACCAGTTCGCCGAAGGCGTTCAGTTCCCCCAGTTTCAGTGTGGCCTGCTCCAGGAGGCCTTGCAACTCCATGTCGTCCAGTCGGAAAGGCCGGTTGATCGGCTCGGGCTGGAAGGCCTTGTAGCCTGCGGTCGTGGGGGTGGCCCGGCCAGCACGGAAGGTCTTCATGGTGAGGAAGTTGTGAGGCTACTTAAAAAGCGCCCACGGCTTTTTAACTAATCGACCACAAACTTAAAAAGAGTTGACCGCTTTTTCAACTCGGGTGAAAAGACCTCCGCCCCGGTTACCTGAGATCCTAGCCCGGCGGCGCGCCAAAGCCGATCGAGGCAACCTGTATAGAAAAGTGTGGTTTTCTATATATGTCTTGATGGACATGCATAGAAGCGCTCAGTTACCCGCTTCCTTCTCGGGGTCAGTGGGTGGGGGCGTGAGGGATAGGAGCAAGTAGTCCGCACACCGAGGCTTTGCGAGGGGGAGGACTACTGCGGATAGCCCGGCTCCGCCTGCTTTTGTGAGGGGGACAATGATTCAGTCAGGCGAGGGTGCAGTGCGAAAATCCCAACTGGGAAGAACCCGTAGAGGAGCATGTTGAGCAGCACCGGTTCGGCCGTTCCAGCTTGCGTGCGAATAAGGCTTGTGGCTTTCGAGAGGAAGAACAAAACGTAGAACACCAAGTACATGAAGCCAAGACCAACTGGCAAGATCGCCCAACGCCAGCCATACTCTGCCGGTGTGTAGTTGTTCAGCAGGAACTCATCGCTCGGGAACCAAATGATGATGGCGATGTAGCCAACGATGTAGAGCGATCCGGACCTGAAATGACTCAGGTTCAGCGAAGACGGGGCGCCAAGCTTTCGAAACAGTTCAGCGCCCAGCTCATAGAATGACCAGGTCACCAAACAAGCGAGCACGACGAAGAGTCCGCGTGCAACGAAAGGGTTGACCAGCTTGGCCACGATCGCACAAACGACCAGTGCGCACAACCAATACCACGGTTTCCAAGTAAGCAGGGGAGACCTCATCAGGTGGTGGTTCGCCCTAGTAGTTTCTCACTCCACCCAACTCTTCCAGTACTTCCCATCATCGATCTTCAAGCACTCCTCGGTGACCATCAGGGGCTTGAAGGTATCCACCATCACGGCGAGCTCGTCGGTCACTTTCTTGCCGATGCTGCGCTCCATGGCGCCGGGGTGCGGACCGTGGGGGATGCCGGCGGGGTGCAGGCTGATGTGGCCCGGGCCGATGTCGTTGCGGCTCATGAAGTCGCCGTCCACGTAGTACAGCACCTCGTCGCTGTCGATGTTGCTGTGGTTGTAAGGCGCGGGGATGGCCTGGGGGTGGTAGTCGTACAGGCGCGGACAGAAGCTGCACACCACGAAGGCGTCGGTCTCGAAGGTCTGGTGCACGGGCGGCGGCTGGTGCACGCGGCCGGTGATGGGCTCGAAGTCGTGGATGCTGAAGGCGTAGGGGTAGTTGTAGCCGTCCCAGCCCACCACATCGAAGGGGTGGCTGGCGTACACCAGCTCGTGCAGCATGTTCTGCTTCTTCACCTTGATCACGAAGTCGCCCTTCTCATCGTGCGTCTCCAGCTTCTTGGGGCGGCGGATGTCGCGCTCGCAGAACGGCGAATGCTCCAGCAGCTGGCCGAAGTAGTTGCGGTAGCGCTTGGGTGTGTACATGGGGCGGTGGCTCTCCACGATGAAGAGGCGGTTGTCCGCGTCTTTGAACTCCATGGTGTAGATCATCCCGCGCGGGATCATCAGGTAGTCGCCGTACT
>DAOORM010000166.1:0-5375 GCA_035389265.1 Flavobacteriales bacterium
GATGGACCACCACACGTACGTCGGCTTTGTCGATACCCATGCCGAACGCATTGGTCGCCACCATGCAACGAAGCGCGCCTTCTGTCCAGGCCTGCTGGATGCGATCGCGTTCCTCTGGGGGAAGGCCGGCATGGTACGCGGCTGAGGAGACCCCGTGCTGCTGAAGCAGTGCCGCGATCCGCGTGGTGGCTCGCCGTTCGCGTACGTACACGATGGCAGTGCCTTCAATGTGCCTCAAGACCCGCAACAAGCGCCCGTTCTTGTCCTCACCCCGGCTGATCCACAGGGTGAGCTCGGGGCGTTGGAACGAACCGCGGATCACATGCGGCGCCTTGAAGGCCAGCCGTTCCATGATGTCGTTGGCGACCGTCTGCGTAGCCGAAGCCGTGAGCGCGATCACCGGAACTTCGGGCCTGACCTCGCGCACCTTGGCGATGTTGAGGTAGGCCGGGCGGAAATCGTAGCCCCATTGCGAGATACAGTGCGCCTCATCCACAGCGATCAGGCCCAAGGGTAGTCGTGGTAGTCTGGCCAGGAAGAGATCGGAGGCCAGGCGTTCCGGGGACACGTAGAGGAAGGCGTATTTACCGAGCGCGGCGCTTTCCAACGCATTGTCGATCTCGGCCTGCGTCATGGTGGAGATGATGGCGCGTGCGGCCACACCTTGCTTTCGGAGCCGGCCCACCTGGTCCTTCATCAAGGCGATGAGCGGAGATACCACTAGGCACAATTTGCCCATGGCCAGAGCTGGTACTTGGAAGCACAGGCTTTTCCCGCCTCCGGTGGGCAACAGCGCGAGGGTGTCCGTTCCAGCCAGCACGGAACGAACGATCTCCTCTTGACGGGGTCTGAACTGTTGATAGCCCCAGACACGCCGCAGTACGGCATGGATATCCTCGATGGGTTCAGGGCTGTTCGACATGGGTGCAGTGCCGCTGGCGGTGCTCACAAGACCAAAGGGTTACATTTGTTCCAACCCCAAACGATTGGTTTGATGATCACGACCGGGCAAAAGATAGCGACACAACGCGTGGAGCGTTCACGACTGCAGGATACCGACCTCAACAACATCAAGTTCGGCCGTGTCTTCAGCGACCATATGCTGGTGATGGACTTCGAGGATGGTGCGTGGAAGGCTCCGGCCATCGTGCCCTTCGCGGATCTTGAGTTGAGTCCGGCCGCTTTGGTGCTTCATTACAGCCAGACCATCTTCGAAGGGCTGAAGGCCTACCGCACGGCGAATGGTGGGGTAAGCATCTTCCGGCCACAGGCGAACATCGCGCGCATGAACCGCAGCGCCAAGCGGATGTGTATGCCACACATTCCCGAGGATCTGTTCTTGGATGCACTGATGCAATTGGTGCAGCTGGACAAGGATTGGTTGCCGGAAGGCGACGAGGCATCGTTGTACATCCGTCCGTTCCTGTTCGCCAGCGACGAGTACATCGGCGTGAAGCCGAGCGACAACTACAAGTTCATCATCTTCACCTGCCCGGTACGCAGCTACTACAGTGAGCCTGTGCGTGTGAAGATCGAGACGAATTACAGCCGCGCGTTCCCGGGAGGCACCGGCGAGGCCAAGTGCGGCGGCAACTACGCCGGTGGTCTGTACCCAGCGAAGATGGGCCAGGACCAGGGCTACCACCAGCTCATCTGGACAGATGGTTTGACCCACCAGTTCATCGAGGAGAGCGGAACCATGAACGTCTTCTTCAACATCGAAGGCACCTTGATCACGCCCGCCTTGGACGGTACGATCCTGCATGGCATCACGCGGGAGAGCATCATCCGGATCGCCCAGGATGAAGGCATCCGAGTGGAAGAACGGCCAGTTACCGTGGAGGAGGTGGTGAGCGCGGCGCGCAACGGCCGTCTGCGATCGGCTTTCGGCGCAGGCACGGCGGCCACCATCGCGCACATCGCCACCATCGCCTTCGGTGATGAGGAGTTCACCTTGCCCGAGATCGCGGAACGCCGGTTGGCGAACCAAGTGGGGCAACGCTTGGATGACATCCGTCGCGGGCGCGTGGCCGATCCCTACGGCTGGCTCGTGCCAGTCGCCTGAACAAGCACGAAGTTCGAATAGAGGACCCCGGCGACGGGGTCTTCTCATTTGGTGCGCAATCCGGCGATGCTGTCCGGGATCACCACCACACCGGGCGCGATGAAAATGATGGTGTAGAGTGGCCACTGCATGAAGGTGATGCCAAGCAGGATGCCGCCCACCAAGGCAACGCCGAAACAGAGGCCGGTCAGGTGCAATCCGAAGAAGGCGAAGCGGTTCACCGGTCGCTGAGCCGCACGTGCGTAGCGAGGCGTACGGTTTTCAGCCGGTCGCACGCGTTGCTCCTGCACCGGACGATACCCCGAAAGCCGTTCATCATAGATCCGCCTGCGTTCCGTGTCGCGAAGCGTCTCGTAAGCGTCGTGCACGGCGTGGAAGAGCGTGTTCGCCTGCGGAGATGCGTTGCGGTCGGGGTGGCAGGTCTTCACCCGGTCGCGATAGGCCTGCTTCACCTGCTGCGCCGTGGCATCTCGGGCGATACCGAGCACGCGGTAATGGTCGTAGCGGATGGTGCCGTGCATCGGTGGTGGGGTGGAAGCAGCCGTTGCCCGAAGTGAATTTATGCGATCATGACCATTCCGGTATCTTACCAACGGAACGCATGAAGTACCGCCTCAGTATGATCATGGCCATTCTTGGGCTGCTGCTCCCGCTCGGGGCCGTAGCGCAAGGGACCGTACTCAAGGGGTTGATCCTCGATCACGCGTCCAGCAAGCCGCTCGTCGAAGTACACATCCGGGTCCAGGGTACATCGCTTGTGGCGGTCTCGGACACCCAAGGGAGGTTCGAACTCGCCGTGGACCGGCCCAATGCACTGGTCTTGGCGGTCAGCCGGGTGGGGTATGCGAACCAGGAAGCTTCGGTATCGGCTTATGCCCTTGCCACCGGTGAAGCGATCATCATCCGGATGGTGACCAGTGCGGTACAACTGCCCGAGGTGACCATCCAGCGTTCGGCCCCCGAAGTGGTGTACCAGCGGAACGACCTGCATGTGGGCGACTACCTCACCAACGATGAAGGCGTATGGATCCTCACCTACGAACGACCCAAGTTGGTACACCGGGAGAACGAGCAGGGTAAGCAGGTCTTCCGCGATGGTCGGCTGCATTTGTTGGACACCAACTTCGTGGAGCTGGCCAGTGTGCGATTACCCACGGATGTATGCCGCCTTCGGCACGACGCCGCGCACCGCGTGATCGTGGAAGGCACCGTGTGCGCCTGGGTGGCCGCCCCTGGCGAAGAGGGCATCGCGCTGGAGCAGATCAGCCTGAAGACCCTCCGTGAACAGGTGTTGCCGTGGACCGACAGCATACCCGGGAACCTCCTGGGGAGCAATTACGACGCGACTTTTCCGGCGTTCGATCACTTCGCCTTCGATGTGCGGCAACAGACCTCGCGCCGCATCTGCAGTGTGCAGGACGACTTCGTGATGGAGCTCTTCCGGAGCCAATACAAGTACATGAGCGGTCACGACAAGGTGGTGGCCATGGACCTCGCCCGCGAGACCGGTGTGGATGCGGAGATCATCGCGGGGTACATGACGGGCTTCCACAACGATATCTACTTCAAGCCACCATACGCACCGCTGTTCGTGGTGAATGACACCTTGTGCGTCTTCGATCACCACAAGGAGCGGATCCGACGCTATCTGCCCGACCTCACCGCGGTGGACGAGGTGCCCATCACCTACCACAAGGAACGCACCTGGAAGACCCGGCTGGTGCAGGATGCGCGCGATGGCACCGTTCATGCGCTCTTCGCTCGGAACCTACGCACCTGGCTACGGAGCATCGATCCGAACACGGGGCAGCTGGGCCCGGAGCGTGTGTTGGATCATCCCTTTCCCGAGGAGGTACAGGTGCATGATGGGCACGCCTACTTCATCTACCGGGTATCCGGTACGTTGCAGCACCGCACCTTGTACCGGCAGCGCATCCGCTGATCAGTCCTGCCCCGGGTGTCGCTTGGGGTAGTCGAACCACACGAGCGTCCCACTGCCCTTGATGACATGCTGCCAATCGTTCAGCGCGAAGTCGATACGCACGATACCGCAGGTGGGTAGGTTGGAGATACCTGCGTCGCTCAAGTGGTTCAACACATCGGTGAACCCGGGATTGTGACCGAACAGCAACACGCGGTCGGCATGATCCGGAAGCCCGTTGATGAGGTGGGCTAGCGTCCCGCGCTCTGCGAGGTAGATGGCCCGTTCTTCCCGAAAGCGATCACCGGAGAGACCCAAGGCGGTCGCAAATGACCGCGCGGTGGTGATGGCCCGGTTGGCTGGACTGCTCACGATCAGGTCCACGGGTTCGCCGCGTTCCTTGAACACCTTCGCCATGAAGGGCGCATTGCGTTGGCCGCGTTCGTTCAGCGGTCGATCGAAGTCGTCCATCCCTGCATCCGCCCAGCTGCTCTTGGCGTGGCGGCAGAGGTAGAGCGTCTTCATGACGAGGTGGATCAGTGGCCGAAGCGGTTCAATCCGTCGAGGATCGCCAGCAGCAGGCGGTTGTGGTCCATGTTCACGCCGAGGGTCACATGGGCCATGCGCGCATCGCTGAACTGTTCGGGGCGCCGGAAGCCTTTGGAGATGGTGAGGAAGAGCGTGTCCGGGTAGTCGCCGGTGAAGTGCAGGTTGAGCACATCGCCACCGGCCAAGCGTAGCAGATAGAGCGGGTAGTGGTTCACGCTATCCGAGAAGGTGTGGTCCTCCTCCAGGATATGACCGACCGCTTTCAGGTCTTTGGCCACCTCATCCATCACGTAGTGGAGCACATCCTCCACGAAGATCTCCGGGTCGGAAGGCAGCTGCAGCTGGCGCTGGTCCAAGGGGGCCAGCATGCGCGCACGGGTGTGGCGCATCGCCGTCTGCAGCTCGTTCAATTGGGCTACGAAACTCATTCCAAGGGTGTTCTTACGGAAGGCAAACTAGCCCCTTGGGGGATCCATTGCCCCATGGTGACGAACGGGTTTTGAACGATCCGATGAACGATCGGAGTCAGCAGCCTGGAACGGGCCGATCAGTCGATATGTGCATGGAGGGTGGTTGGTCAGGCTTCGATCTTCACCTTCTTCCCGTTTCCGTTCCCATTCTTCTCCTTCTCATCGATAGGCTTCCGCAACACGATCCGCCCGTCGAAGACGTCCATCACCATCGGCTTTCCCGTTTCCAATGTCCCTGCGATGATCTGTTTGCTCAACTCGTTCAGCAGTTCCTTCTGGATCATGCGCTTGATGGGGCGCGCACCGAACTGTGGATCGAAGCCCTGGGTGCTGATGTGGGCGATGAGTTCTTCGCTAGGAATGAGGTGGA
>DAOORM010000167.1:0-2608 GCA_035389265.1 Flavobacteriales bacterium
ATTGGTCGTGCTGTTGTTGGTGAAGAGGCACCGGTCCACCACGATCTCGTTGTACTGCGAGGTGTTGCTCAAGCAGGCACCGCTGTTGGCCGTATTGCCTTTGAACACGCAGTCGCGGAGCAGCAGGCTGGAGTTGCCTCCGCTGTTGTTGCCGGTGTGGATGGCGCCCCCGTTGCTGCTTTCGTTATTGAGGAATTCGCATCCTTCCACCACCAGGTTGGCCGCTGCCAAGTAGATGCCTCCGCCATAGTTGGTGCTCTGATGCCCGATGAAACGGCAATTGCGGATCTGTACCGCACCGCCCAAGGCGTTGGTCACCCGCAGCCCTCCGCCTTGGCTGCCGTTGGTGTTGTTGCCGTTGAGGATCCGGAAACCGTCCAAGATGATCGTCGTGCTGATGTCGTTGGCGGTGACCACGCTGTGCGAGTTATCCGAGGCCAGACCGATCTCGCCGATATCGCCATTCAGGGTGGAGGGGAAGGCCGTCGGATCGCGTTCATCCAGCTCGGTCTCGGTCCCGGCGAAACCACCGAACACGTTCACCCCGTTGCGCAAGGCGAAGGAGACGGTTCGGTTGGTGCTCGCCGTGGGCTTGTATTGTCCCGCCGCTACCCAGATCTCGTCGCCCGGAATGACGATCCCAAGGGCTTCCTGCAGGTTCGTGAAGGCGTCGGCCCAGGTCAGACCGGTAGCACTACCGGTCGCACTGGCGTCCACGAAATAGCGGGTGGCTTGGCACTCCAGGGCGATCGAGGCGAGGGGCAAGCAAAGGAGCAGGGCGCGGAAAGAATGCGTCATCGGGTCACGGGTCTAGCGGTCCGGCAAGTTAGATGGTACAGCCCTGAACGTCGTGTAGAAGCTCAACCCAACACGTTCTTCCGACTCACGTCCACCACGAACCGTCCGCGGAGGAACTTCCGCCCGATCAGCACTTGGTACTTCATATCGCTGCGGTCGAAGAGCGTGGCCTGCGTGCGGACGATGTGCCCGTTCAACTTCACCTGGGTGCTGATCAAGTAGCGGCGGCTGGTCTCCCCGTTGCTGCTTTTCACGGTCACCCGTTTGAAGCTGCGGAAGACCTTCGTCTTGCGCACACCCCCCATCTGGAAGGTCACCACGAGTTGTTTGGCACCATCCTTCGTGCGGAGCTTGAGCCGCTGGTAGTGAAGCGCACTGCGGTAGGCTCCTGTGTCGATCTTGGCCTCCACCCGAGGCACGCCCAGACCGGGTAGAGCGATATGCTCCAGTCTGCCGATGGTGATCAAGGCGCTCGCCATGCGGCAAAGGTGCGGTCACTCGGCTGACCAGGTGACCGCTCATCCCCGCGCTTTCCAACAAGCCGGGGTGGAACCACCTGCCGATCCGAAGAAAGGCGCGATCTTTGTATCGCCTTAGAAAAACACCCATGAACAAGATCATGACCCTCTTCGCCACGGCCGCCGTGGTGCTCGCCTGCAACACCGCCACTGTGCCTGCCAATGCGCAGGACAAGACCGCACAAGCCAATGTGAAGACCTATGGCGAAGCGATCTCCGCCGATGGGGCTATCTCCACGAGCGAATTGGCCAAGGTGATGGGCGAGAAGACCGAGTACACCACCAAGGTGGAAGGCGAAGTGATCACCAGCTGCGCCGTGAAAGGCTGCTGGATGGATATGAAGATGGCCGATGGAAGCACCATGAAGGTGCGCTTCAAGGACTATGGTTTCTTCGTACCGAAGACCGGCCTTGAAGGCAAACGCGCCGTGATCCAAGGCACCGCCACGCGTGAAGTGGTGGATGTGGCTACCTTGAAGCACTACGCCGAGGATGCTGGCAAGAGCAAGGAGGAGATCGCCAAGATCACCGAGCCACAGAACAAGTTGATGTTCCTAGCCGATGGCGTGTTGATCACCTTCTAGGTTCACCTCGAACAGCTTGAAAGCCCGGGTCCTGCCCGGGCTTCCCTTTTGCCCGTGTGCCATCACCGATCCGCTGTTGACATAAGAGGGTGCAACGCGAAGCGCTGGGTGACATCCACGGTACTTTCGGGCCGCTAAACCGATCCTCATCCATGTCACGAATCGCATTGGCCGTACACGGCGGCGCCGGAACCATCTCCCGGGAGTTGCTCACGCCCTCGCGTGAGAAGGCCTACAAGGAGGCGCTCGAACTGGCTCTACGCCGCGGTCATGCCGTACTGGAGCAAGGTGGTGCCGCGTTGGACGCGGTGGAAGCCGCCGTGCGTGCCTTGGAGGATACGCCGCTCTTCAACGCTGGTCGCGGTTCGGTGTTCAATGCCGATGGCCAGCACGAGATGGATGCCAGCTTGATGAACGGGAGTGATCTGCGCGCGGGTGCCGTGGCCGGTGTGCAGAACGTGAAGAACCCCATCGGCCTGGCGCGGCGGGTGATGGATCACAGCAGCCATGTGCTCATCAGTGGTATGGGTGCCTTCGAGTTCGCGCATCAACAGAAAGTGGAGTTGGAGGACGACCAATACTTCTTCGATGAGTTCCGCTACCAGCAGTGGAGGGAAGTGGTCGGCAGCGACAAGGTGCAGCTCGATCATGCCGACAAGGAGAAGAAGTTCGGTACCGTTGGCGCAGTGGCGTTGGATGCTGCTGGTC
>DAOORM010000167.1:2708-5320 GCA_035389265.1 Flavobacteriales bacterium
GACAAGGAGAAGAAGTTCGGTACCGTTGGCGCAGTGGCGTTGGATGCTGCTGGTCACCTCGCCGCAGCGACGAGCACGGGTGGAATGACCAACAAGAAGTGGCAGCGCGTGGGCGACAGTCCCATCATCGGTGCGGGAACCTATGCGAATGATGAGAGTTGCGCTGTGAGTTGTACCGGCCATGGGGAGAGCTTCATCCGCGCCGTAGCAGCCCACGACGTGCATGCCCTTGTGGCTTACAAAGGCCTCTCCTTAGAGGAGGCCGTTCGCGTGGTGGTACATGAGAAGCTACCACCATTGGATGGCGATGGAGGTTTGATCGCCATCGACCGTTCCGGGAACATCGTGCTGGATTTCAACTGCCCGGGCATGTACCGTGGACATGTTGGAAGCGATGCCGTGTTCCATACAGCGGTCTTCCGGTAGGATAGGATGAAGTTTGCTGGAACGAAGAGGAACCCATCACCAAGGGTTCTCTTCAGTTAACAAAGCAATACACGTCGGTTATCGGAATGGTAGCCTGCGTTGTCACCCTTCACGATCAGGAGCGAAGCGTAAGCAGCAAGGCTGCCTCACTTTCCCGTCCCCTCGCTCGGAGGCACGATCAAGGGCACCTTCACCTTTTTCGGGTTGATGAAGGGTAGGTGGATCTGCTGTTCATCCGGGTAGTCGATGTCCTCACCCAGGATATAGCCCCATGGCTTCAACGAGGGGATCGAGTCGCACACGATCTTGAGCATACCGGTGATGGGGATCGCCAACACCATGCCCACCACACCCCACATCAGGCCGAAGCCGATGAGCGCGGCGATGCTCGCGAGCGGGTTCACGCTCACGCTGCTGCCCACGATCTTCGGTGTGATGAAGTTGTTCTCCAGGAACTGCGTGATCAGACAGACGCCCAAGGCACCGAACGCATACATCACCGAGTCCTTCGTCACCAGCGCGATGATGATGGGTAACAGGCTTCCGATCATCACCCCCACGTACGGGATCACATTGAGGAAACCGATCGCGAAGCCCAGCAGGATCGCGTACTTCAATCCGAGCAGGAGGAAGCCCACGCTGCTGAGCGCACCCAGGATCAGGATCACCAGCAGCACACCGCGCAGGTATTTCCGCGACAGCTTCGATACGTTGAGCATGATGTCGAGCACCAAGCCTTCGCGCGTCTTTCCGAGTTGCTCGAAGAAAGTGCGGAACTTCTCCTTCAAGAGGAGCAGCAGGAATACGATGATGGGGATGGGCACCACCGCGGCGAGCACCGCACCCGTACCGGAGAAGAGCTTCATCATGATGTTCCCACCAGAACTCGCCAGTTCGGCCACTCGTTCGTTGAACCATTTCAACTGGTCACGTCGACTGATATGCGCTTGCTCTTCGATGGTATGTTGCAATGCGCGACCTTTTTCCGAGAATGCATCCTGCAAGGCGGGGAGGTCCTCCCCGAAACGGGTCAATTGCCAGCCAGCTAGGAAGAAGGTCCCCAACACGATGAGGATCATCACCAACGTGGCGGTGAGCGCTCCGGCCCAACGCGGCAAGCCAAGGTTCTCCACATTGCGCGCGAGGGGCAATAGGAGGAAGGCGAGCAGGCCACTGGCAATGAACAGGAGGATGAGGTCCTTGCCGAAGTAGAGCACGACAACGGAAAGCACGATGGCGAGCAGGGTGTACGCGTAGCGCTGAAGACCGTCGAGCTGAGGCTCCATGGGTGTGGTTGTGGTGTGTTGGATGTAGGTTGACTAAGCGCCTTGGCGGGCGCGCTCTCGGATGCGGTCCCACGAACGTTTCAGTTCGGTGGCCACATGCTGCATGCGTTCGGGGCTGGCATATTTCTTCATGAGCATCGGTGCGATGGCACTGATCGCCCACGCGAAGAGTCGTCCTTTGAAGGTGCGCGACCTCGAACCCAGCGCGACGCCTAGGATATTGCTCATGGCACTACTCTCTCCTTGGAACCACCGACCGATGGTACGCAACGGTTTCCATGCCCGCAGCATATCGCCGAAGGCATCACCGGCCAGACCTCTGCGGAAGCGGTTGTCGTGCATCAGGCGCCAATACTCCTGCAAGGCTTCCTGATGGGTGTCACGTACGCCTTTCAAGCGTTCCCGTTCGCGACGAACTTCGTCCAAGCTCTGGAATCGGTCAATCTTTTTCATAGGCTGCGTTGATGATGGAAAGCGTGATACGGTCGCGCAGCATGTGACGCCAAATGAGGTAGAAAACGATCGTGAGCAACAGGAAGATGCCGGCCACCGACAAGAAGCCCAAGGCCATGTCGCCCATCATACGGCCTAGCCAAATGGCCAATGCCACACTGCTCATGACGAGCACTGCAGCAATGAAAAGAGAGGAAACCACCGCCACCAATAAGGTGCCGCTCAGTTTCCCCAGCTTTTCACTGCCGAGCAGGATACCATAGGCTTTCTGCGCCTCCAGCCACCCCTTGCCATCGTCCACGACTGCGTCCATGAATAGACCCAGATCCGGATTTTCTTCACCAGGACGGGTGAAACGTTCGTATCGGGGGTCTTTATCGGTCAACGGCATGGGGCGTCAGGGATTGTTCAGTTCGCGCTGTGGCGCACGTTCTCCGCTGCTTTCCG
>DAOORM010000168.1:0-5286 GCA_035389265.1 Flavobacteriales bacterium
CTTTGGGCGGGTAACAGCAACATGGACGGCAGCCTGCTCTATACCGGCGCGAACAATGACCGCGATCCGATCCTTGTCGTGATCGGTGGCGTAGTGCCGACCACGGTGGTGACCGGGTACTATTTGGAAGACGTGAACCTCTCTGGCGAAGTGAAGTACACCGGATCGGAGAACGACCGCGACCTCATCCTACAGAACATCGGAGGTATCATCGCCACCAACTCCCAGATCCAACAACTGCCCTGACCAGGCATCGAAACCAGCTTTTCCAGAACCACCACCATGTCACGGAATTCTTTCGTTGGCTGCACAGCCGTCGCAGCCCTGCTGCTCGTTCAATTCCCCAGCTCCGCACAGATCGAACAAGGCGGTATCCCGGTAAGCCTACAGCGTTCATTGGATGCACCGTTGGGTGTTCGCCTGCCGAACGTGGATGTGGCGGCGTTGGCCGCCCAAGACCAAGTGAACGACCAGGATAAGAGCATTCCTTGGCGTTTCGGGAAGAACCATGCGGTGAACCTGGACCTGGACAACTCGGGGACCTGGTCGGTATTGGAGGATGGCACGCGCGTTTGGCGCATCGGCCTCGAGTGCCCGAACGCGCTGAGCGTGAACTTCGAGTTCCATGACTTCCGGCCGGCTCCGGGTGGTCGGATCTTCGTCTTGGACCAGTGGGGTGGACACATCGGAGCATTCACTGCTGCGAGCGACCCTATGGGCACCCATGTACTGGGTGTACAGGCCGTGAAAGGCTCCAAGATCGTGGTTGAATACAGCATCCCCGCCAACGGCCCACGTGGTGATCTGCGCATTGGCCAGGTCACGCATGGATACCGCGATGTACTTCGCTACGCGCGGGCGTTGAACGATTCAGGTACGTGCAACAACAACGTCATCTGCCCCGAAGGTGATCCGTGGCGCGACCAGATCCGGTCCGTGGCCATGATCACTGTGAACGGCAGCGGCATCTGCACCGGCACCCTGATCAACAACTGCGCGGAGAACGGCACGCCCTATTTCCTTACGGCCAACCACTGCCTACCCGGCAACCTCAACGTGAGCACCTGGGTGTTCCGTTTCAACTGGAACAGCCCCACTTGCACACCCACCACCAACGGCCCCACGAACCAGACGGTGAGCGGTGCCTCACTGCTCGTCAACAGCGGCGCCACCGATGTGGCCCTTTTGCAGCTGAACAGCACACCGCCCTCCTCCTACAACGTGTATTATTCCGGTTGGGATCGCAGCGGCACCTTCCCCACCAGCCAAACGGCCATCCACCATCCTCGTGGTGACATCAAGAAGATCAGCTTCGACAACGCCGCCGCCGGACAAGGAACTTACGGTGGTGCTTCGTGCTGGAGGATCTTCAATTGGGAGGATGGCACCACCGAGCCCGGTAGCAGTGGCAGTGGACTCTGGGATCAGAACAAGCGCCTGATCGGACAGCTCTACGGTGGTGACGCCACATGTACCAATAACGTGAACGACTATTACGGTCGTTTCGACCTGAGCTACCCCTTGCTCCAGACATGGCTGGGGAGTTGCGGCAACACTTTGAACGGATTCGACCCGAACACGCCTTCGGTGACCCTCGATGCTCAAGCGATCAGCATCAGCGGTGCCAGCGGGAACATCTGCGCCACGAGTGTAACGCCATCGGTCACCATCCGCAACGGCGGTACGAACGTGATCACCTCCTTCACGGTGAACTGGTCGATCCCGGGTGGACCTTCTGGAAGCACTCCATGGACAGGATCCCTCGCGAGCGGCAACACCACATCGGTATCGCTGGGCGCGATCACAGTCCCAGCGGGCATCCTCACCTTGAGCGCCACGGTGGCCTCTCCGAACGGTGGCACCGACCTCGCACCGGGCAATAACACCGCTAGCAGCAGCTTCAGTCATGGTCCGAACCAGGTCGCCTTAAACCTGACGCTTGACCGTTATGGCAGTGAGACCACGTGGTTGATCCGCAGTGGAGCGACCACGGTGGCCAGCGGTGGCCCATATACAGACGCGGCAGCCAACGGAGCTTACCCGCAAGCACCCATCACCCTGTGCTTGCCGAACGGGTGCTTTGATCTGGTAGTGAACGATTCATTCGGCGACGGCCTTTGCTGTGCCTACGGCAACGGTGCGTTCACGCTGACAGGAACTAGTGGCACTCTTGCTACGGGTGGCACCTTCACCACCAGCAGCGTGAATCCGTTCTGTGTGGAAACCACCACGGGTTCGTTGCTCAATGCACGGGTGTACCTCGATGGACCTTATGGCGCAGGGCCGCAGATGAGCGATGGTTTGCGGGCCGCAGGTCAGGTCCCCTTGGCACAGCCTTACACGGCCCTGGGCTTCACGCACGTGGGCAGTGGCACCGAGACCACCACGGCCGGTGTCCTCGCCACCACGGGCAACAACGCCATTGTGGATTGGGTGTTCGTGGAACTGCGTGGTGCTGCGCCCACTTATACCGTGCAGGCCACCCGCTGTGCCTTGTTACAGCGCGACGGCGACATCGTTGATGTGGACGGTAGCTCGCCGGTCACCTTCAACATCGCTGCAGGTAGCTACCATGTGGCCGTACGCCACCGCAACCACCTCGGAGTGATGAGCAACGGCACGGTGACCATCGGCAGCGCTGCTGGCAGTATCGACTTCACCAATGCGGCCACGGCCACCTACGGCACCGATGCACGACGCACGGTCGGCAGCGTGCGTACGCTCTGGACGGGCGATTGCAGCTCGGATGGGGAGATCCTGTATTCCGGCGGCGGCAACGACCGTGACCTGATCCTTGTACGTATCGGCGGTTCGATACCCACCAACTCGGTCACCGGCTACCTGCGGGAGGATGTGAACCTCGACGGTTCCGTGCTTTATACGGGTGGTGGCAACGACCGCGATCTGATCCTGCAGGCCATCGGCGGTGTGGTGCCCACGAACAACCGCGCCGAGCAACTACCCTGATCCTACTTCCGTGAAGCGAGCAGCACCCGCGCGTTCTCCAGCGCGGCTGCTGTAAGCTTGCGGCCGCTCAACATCTGGGCGAGCGCCTCCACACGCTCTTCCGCGAGGACGGCACGTATGCTGGTGTTGACGCGTGCGCCCTCTTCGGCCTTGGAAACCACCAAGTGCGTATCGGCTTTGCTAGCGATCTGCGGCAGGTGAGTGATGGCCAGCACCTGGCGTTGTTTGGCCATACGCGCCATGAGCGAGCCCACGCGGTCGGCCACCTCGCCGCTCACCCCGGTATCGATCTCGTCGAAGACCACGGTGGGCAGGTCCTGCGAATCGGCGGCGAGGGAAATGAGGGCCAGCATCACACGGCTGAGCTCGCCACCGGATGCCACCTTGTCCAGCGGCGCCGGTGCCCTGTCCTTGTTGGCGCTGAAGACCGCACGCACACCATCCAGACCATGGGGCCCGCAGTGTTCCACCGCAGCGTCGGCGATGCGGTGCTCGAATTGGAACACGGCATGCGGCATGCCCAGGTCCTGCAGGATCGAAACCACCTTACTGGCCAAGGGTGTCACAGCGCCGGTGCGCGCGCGGGAAAGGACCATGGCCTGTCGTAACACTTCCTGCCCATTCGCATCGACATGCTCGGACAGTGCCACGATGCGGTCCGCCAAAGAGCCCACACGTTCGACCTTCTCGGCCAGCGCGCCTTGGATCACGAGCAACTCCGCATTGGATCCCACGCGGTGTTTCTGTTGCAAGCGAAGGATCATGTCCAAGCGCTCGCGCAATTGAGCGGCTTTCTGTGGATCCACCGCGATTCCGTTCACCGAGCGAGCGGCTTCGTCGGCGATGTCCTTCAACTCGATGTGTACGCCGTTGAGGCGCTCCAACAATGCACCGACAGTGGCATCCAGCCGTGCAGGTTTGGCGAGCACCTGTTTCACCCGGGCGAGTATAGGACCCAGGCCGTTCTCGTCGGTCACCGCCTCTTCCACGGTGTTCAGGGCTTGGATGAGTTCCTCGGCGTTCTCGGCTCGGGCCAACTCGTGCTCCATCGTCACCTGCTCATCGGGCAACAGACGCGCCTCTTCCAACTCGTTCAGCTGGAAGCGTGCGAAGTCGACCTCACCCTGTGCACGCACCTCCTCGGCCTGCAGTGCCTGAAGCTCTTGGTACTGGGAACGCCAAGCACCGAACAGGACCTTGTACGCTGCCACGGCCTCCTGCTGACCCGCGATGTGGTCCACGAGTCCCAGTTGGAAACGCGCATCGTTCAACAACAGGGTATGGTGCTGACTGTGAACGTGCACCAGCCGTTCGCCGAGCTCGCGCAGCTGATCCAACCGCACGGGGGTGTCGTTCACGAAGGCCCGTGAGCGCCCCCCTGGATCGAGTTGCCGACGCAGTAGGGTGAAGCGTTCGGGATGTACTTCGTTGCGCTGGAACCACTCGTCCAAGTGGAGGCCCTTGGTGTCCACCTCCAATTCGATCACACACCGCCGTTCACTATCACGGGCCACGGTGGCATCGGCGCGTTCGCCCATGGCCAGACCGAGCGCACCGATCACCAAGCTCTTGCCACTCCCGGTCTCACCGGTGATGATGGTGAGGCCCTTGGAAAGATCGAGCTCCAAGGAATCGATCAGCAAATAGTTGGTGATGGCGATGCGGCGCAGCATGATGGGAAACCCGTCAATATTCCGACGGCCAATATCGGAACGGAGAGCACAGTTCGCCGCTGAAAGTTATTAGAGCGCATCCAAGGACCCAACGGCACGACCTGCCAAGCCTGACCATTACAGCCGCAATCGCTTCCCGCTCGGGATCGCGACTACGAGCCGCGCATCATGTTCTGGTACTGGCTGATGTGCCCCGGATCGATGATCTGCAGGGTGTTGAAGAGCTTGGTCTTCTCCGCCGGATCGGCCTGTTTGAAGATCTCCACGATCTCGTTGTACTTGGCATTGAAGAACACCTGCAGGTTGTAGCTCGCGGGCTTCGCCTGATGCACCGTCTTGAGCTTCTCGATGCCTTGCGCGATGGTGCGGCGGCTGGTGATGGCATCGGTGCTCATATTGTCCAGACCGGTGCGGTGGAAATCATAGAGCAGGTCGCGGAACGGGCGGAACACGGCTTGCAGCTGGTTGTCGATCAACCAGTAGCGGTTGCGCTGGTCCTCGAAGGCCTTCCAGCCGCTTTCTGAAGCGCTCTGAGCATTGTTCACCACTTGCTGGGCCAGGGTATAGAACGGTGTTCCTCCGGTGGGACTGAAGGAGTCGCCATCGAGACCCAGAACGAAATAGGCGTAGAAGCCGAGCAGGGAAC
>DAOORM010000169.1:0-5285 GCA_035389265.1 Flavobacteriales bacterium
TTGTACGTCACCATGGTCTACGGGCCCATCGCCGCATTCCTCGTAGAACTCTTTCCCACCAAGATCCGCTACACGTCGATGTCATTGCCCTACCATATCGGCAACGGTGTGTTCGGTGGCCTCACTCCGTTCATCGCCACCTTGCTCACCACCGTGTACCACAACGATGCGCTCGTAGGACTGTGGTATCCGATCGCCATCGCCGGAGTTTGCGTGGTGATCGGCACCTTGTACATCAGCAACCGGATCGATACCGATATCACCGACTGACATGGACCAGCTCAAACGCGCCTTCGGCCTGCTTTGGATGCTCCTCGCCTTCGTGGCCTTGATCGCGGTCATCCTCATGGCGCAGGCCGAGATCGCCCGCAAACCCACGGCCGACGTGTGGATCCAATGGGGTGTCTTCGTGGGCATCACGCTACCCATCGCCATCGGACTCTTCCTCTTTGGCCTCTTCGCGCTCAAAGGTGAATACGACAGGCTACCCACACGTTCGTCGGAACTGTGATCAACGGATCGGTGCAATGCCGATACTTGTGGGAGACTTCCATCAACGCGAACCTTCGCCATGTCCTTCCACCGCATCCGCAGCAACGACGAGTACCGTGCCGCCTACGCTGAAAGCGTCCGTGACCCGCAGGCTTTCTGGGCCGCCCAAGCCGAACACTTCACGTGGCGCAAGAAGTGGGACACCGTGCTGGAATGGAACTTCGAGGCACCCGAAGTGAAATGGTTCGTCGGCGGTAAGCTGAACATCACCGAGAATTGCCTCGACCGGCACCTCGCCACACGTGGCGACAAGACCGCGATCCTCTGGGAACCGAATGACGTTGCTGAAGCGGCGCAGGCCATCACCTACCGCGAGTTGCACGAACGTGTGTGCCGCTACGCGAACGTGCTCAAACGCAACGGCGTGCAGAAGGGCGACCGTGTCTGCATCTACATGCCCATGATCCCCGAGTTGGTTGTGGCAGTACTGGCGTGTGCCCGCATCGGTGCCATCCATTCCGTGGTGTTCGCGGGCTTCAGTGCGCAGAGCATCGAAGACCGCATCCTTGACGCCAACGCCGCCTACGTGCTCACCAGTGATGGTATGGTACGCGGCACGAAGAGCATCCCGGTGAAGAACGTGGTGGACGAGGCGCTGCGCAATTGCCCTGGCGTGAAACGTGTGATCGTGACCCGCCGCACCGGCGATACCGTAACGATGCAGGCTGGCCGCGATGTCTGGCTGCACGAAGAACTGGAGCGGGTGGACGGTACCTGCCCCGCCGAACCGATGGACAGCGAGGATCCGTTGTTCATTCTGTACACCAGTGGCAGCACGGGCAAACCGAAAGGCGTGGTGCACACCTGCGGTGGATACATGGTGTACACGGATTACACCTTCCGCAACGTGTTCCAGTACGAAGAAGAGGATGTGTTCTGGTGTACGGCCGACGTGGGCTGGGTAACCGGGCACTCATACATCATCTATGGACCGCTGCTCGCAGGAGCCACCTCCCTCGTGTTCGAAGGTGTTCCCACCTTCCCCGATGCGGGCCGTTTCTGGAAGGTGATCGACAAGCACAAGGTCAACATCTTCTACACCGCGCCCACCGCGATCCGATCATTGATGGCGCAAGGTCTCGACTTCGTGGACCCGTATTCGTTGGCCTCCCTGAAGGTGATCGGCAGTGTAGGCGAACCCATCAACGAGGAAGCGTGGCATTGGTACAAGGAGCACATCGGCAAGAACCACTGCCCTATCGTGGATACCTGGTGGCAGACGGAGACCGGCGGCATTCTGATCTCTTCACTTGCTGGAGTCACCGATGAGAAACCGAGCTATGCCGCGTGGCCTATGCCCGGTGTGCAACCCGTGCTTCTGACCGCCGATGGACAGGAGATCCTGGAAAATGATACCGAAGGATTGCTCGCGATCAAATTCCCGTGGCCCAGCATCATCCGCACCACCTACGGCGACCATGAGCGCTGCCGCCAGACCTACTTCAGCAGCTACAAAGGCTACTACTTTACCGGCGATGGCGCGCGCCGCGACAGCGAAGGCCGCTACCGCATCATCGGCCGCGTGGACGATGTGATCAACGTGAGCGGGCACCGCTTCGGCACGGCCGAGATCGAGAACGCCATCAACGAAAGTGAATGGGTGGTTGAGAGTGCCGTGGTAGGCTATCCACATGACATCAAGGGACAGGGCATCTATGCTTACGTCATCCCCGAAAAACCCATCACCGACCCAGACCAAGCCCGCGCCGAGATCCTCGCCACGGTAACGAAGGTGATCGGCCCCATCGCCAAGCCGGACAAGATCCAGTTCGTGAGCGGCCTACCCAAAACACGCAGCGGGAAGATCATGCGGCGCATCCTGCGGAAGGTGGCGGAGAACGAGCTGGGCAGTTTGGGGGATACCTCTACCCTGCTGGATCCGGCGGTGGTGGAGGAGATCAAGGGGGGAAGGGTTTGAAGAAAAAGAAGCCCAACTCACGCCAGGGCTTCGCTAGCATGTGATGAGCCCGTTCAACTGACTAGGTGCACAGGCTCAAGCCGCGGTAGCTCTAGCTCCGTGAATAGCCGCGAGCGGATGTGGAATCGCTTTCCATACGGGATCTCCAAACTGAAGCTGCTACCGCGACCGTTCACCACATCCAAGGTGAGCTGGCAATGCTTCCAGTACTCGAACTGCTCGGCGTGCATCCAGAATTCAATCCCATCCACTTCGCCCAGCCGCACATCCTGCGCACCCATCCGGAATTCGTCCTTCGCGAAGCACATCGGCTGCGAGCCATCGCAACAGCCACCGCTCTGATGGAACACCAACGGGCCGTGCGCCTTGCGGATCACATCGATCAGTTCAAGCGCAGCGAACGTGGCGGTGATGCGGGGGATGAACGACATGATCAGAGGATCAGATGATTAGATGATCGAAAGATCAGAAGGTCGTAGCATCGGTTGATCAGAAGACCAGTCCATGTGAAGCGACATTTTCTGGTCTTCTGATCGACCGATCATCTGTTCTTAGAAGAAGCCCAGCTTCTGTTTGCTGTAGTTCACCAGCATGTTCTTCGTCTGGCGGTAGTGGCCCAGCATCATCTTGTGGTTCTCGCGCCCGAAACCGCTCTTCTTGTAGCCACCGAAGGGTGCATGCGCTGGGTAGGCGTGGTAGTTGTTCACCCACACACGACCCGCTTGGATCGCTCGCGGCACCTGGTAGAGTTCATGTGCATCCCGCGTCCAAACGCCGGCACCCAGCCCGTAGGCGGAATCGTTCGCGATGGCGATGGCCTCTTCCGTGTTCTTGAAGGTGGTCACGGCCAGCACTGGTCCGAAGATCTCTTCTTGGAAGATGCGCATCTTGTTGTGGCCCTTGAACACGGTGGGCTGGATGTAATACCCCGTGGAGAGGTCGCCCTCCAACTTCGCTGCAGCACCACCCGCGAGCACCTCGGCACCTTCCTGCTTGCCGATGTCGATGTAGCTGAGGATCTTCTCGTACTGGTCATTGCTGGCCTGTGCGCCAAGCATGGTGCCACCATCCAACGGACTGCCGAGCTTCACGGCTTTCACGCGCGCGATCACACGCTCCATGAACTTGTCGTAGATGCTCTCGTGTACCAGCAGACGCGAGGGGCAGGTGCAGACCTCACCCTGGTTCAGGCAGAACATCACCGCTCCTTCGATCGCTTTGTCGAGGAACGCATCGTCGGCGTCCATCACGGACGGGAAGAAGATGTTCGGGCTCTTGCCACCGAGCTCCATGGTCACCGGGTTCAAGTTCTCGCTGGCGTACTGCATGATCAAGCGGCCCGTAGTGGTTTCACCGGTGAAGGCCACCTTCGCGATGCGCGGCGACTGCGCCAACGGCTTACCGGCCTCGGGTCCGAAACCGGTCACGACGTTCAACACACCATCGGGCAGTAGGTGTCCGATCAGTTCCATCATGGCCATGATGCTCGTGGGCGTTTGTTCGGCGGGTTTCACCACTACGCAACAGCCTGCGGCCAGTGCTGGTGCGATCTTCCAGGTGGCCATGAGCAGCGGGAAGTTCCATGGGATGATCTGACCCACCACACCGATGGGCTCATGCAGCACGATGCTCACCGTGTCAGGATCATGCTCGCTGATGGAGCCTTCCTCCGCACGGATCACGCCCGCGAAGTAGCGGAAGTGGTCGATCACCAGCGGCAGATCCGCGTTCATCGTCTCGCGGATGGGCTTGCCGTTATCGATGGTCTCGATGGTGGCCAGGTATTCCTTGTTGTCCTCGATCACCTGCGCGATGCGGTTGAGGATGTTGCTGCGTTCGGTGGGCGTGCTGCGGCTCCAGGTCACGAAGGCCTTGTGCGCGGCGTCGATGGCCAGTTCCACATCCTCCTTCTTGCCCCGAGCCGCCTGGGTGAAGACCTGCCCGTTGATCGGGCTGATGTTGTCGAAGTATTCACCGCTCACCGGTTTCACCCACTGACCACCGATGTAGTGGTCGTAGCGATCCTTGAAGCGGATGTCGGTGCCGGGGAGGGTGACCGGCTTGGAACGAGTTGCGGTTGCCATGTGTGCGTTGTTTGATTACGGCAGCCAAGGTGGCCGTGCCCAGTAGCAAAAGGCCTTCACGTCCATCCCAACGGATAGCACGATCGTCCCAACTGACCAACGTCAGGTTCCACTCCATCCCCATGGCCCTTATCTTCATGCTGCGATGAACGGGCGAACCCACACCCTACAGCTGGTATCCCTCACCCCCGAGGCCCAGGTGCGCACCACCATCGAGCACCGCCGCGCGTATAGCTTGGAGCGTTGCGAGCTGAACGTGTATGAGACCCGGCAGGCCGCGCGCGACATCCACCTCACCTTTTCCGGCTTCACGATCACCAGTATGTTGCGCGGGCGCAAGTCCTTGCATGTGGACGGTGACCAGCGCGTGCTGGACTACGTGCCGGGGCAGACCGTTCTGGTGCCGCACAACGGCGCCATGGACATCGACTTCCCCGATGCCACGCCATGGAAGCCCACGCAATGCACGGCCTTGGTGATCGAGCAGGCGCACTTCACGCGGCAGCTGGACTACCTGAATGAACAGCGCCCGATGCCCGATGGACAGGCGTGGACGGTGGATCCGAACCGGGCCTTCCTGCAGAACGATGATGAACTGGCACGCTTGAGCGATCGCATGGTGCGGGTCTTGAGCGGCACCGATCCGCTGAAGGATATCCTCGCCGACCTGCTGATCAAGGAGATCGTGCTGGCGATCATCCGCCTGCAGAACCGTGCCGACGTGTTCCACA
>DAOORM010000170.1:0-5284 GCA_035389265.1 Flavobacteriales bacterium
TCTCGCTGGAGCTGTTCGAGCGGCAGCTGCGCGAAAGCCGCACCGCATACACCCAGATGGAAGCCCTCCAAGGGTTGCTATGGACATTCAAGCCTGGTGCACCATGGCCCTCCACCCGGTTCTGGGCGGCCTCGCCTGATCTCCTGCGGGAGATCACCGACCACGTGCTCAACGAACGGCCAGCCTTGGTGGTGGAAGCCAGCAGTGGCACTTCCACGCTGATCATCGCGCTGTGCCTCCAACGGCTAGGGGCTGGCAAGGTGATCGCCTTGGAGCATGACCCGATCTATGTGGAGAAGACGAGGGCGGCCATCGCCTTACACGGTTTGCACGAATTCGCATCGGTCATCCATGCGCCCCTGGTGCAGCACAACGTCAAGGGCGTGCGCCATCAGTGGTACGATCTCTCCGCAATACAGCTTCCCGGCACCATCGATCTGCTCGTGGTGGATGGCCCTCCGGAGACCACGCAGAAACTTGCACGGTATCCTGCGGTACCGTTGCTTGCGTCGAAGTTCAGCAAACGGGCGCGTGTGCTCTTGGATGATGGTTCAAGGCCTGACGAGCAGCTCATGGCGCGGCGATGGGCGGAGGAGAATCAGGGTAGCCAGCTCGAATTCCTCCACCTGGAAGCCGGTGCGTGGTCGTTGCGGATGCCCTGAGGGAGCGTTCCGCGACCAGGACGGCCACGGTCAGTGCTTGCCCGTCTGTGACGGCGTGGAAGGTCTGATGCGGCGTTGCCACATCGCTGCGCAAGCGAGGCTCAACAGTCCTAGCATCGCGAAGCGAACGCTCACCGTATACCGTGATTGAATGGTGAACGGCACATGCAGCAGCCCGGTGTAAACCACGAGGAGCAACAAAGGCCATGTGTTGCGTAAGCGGATTACCTTCTGGAAATAAGCAAGGGGGATCTGGGTTATCCCGAGCAGGAAGAGCAGTCCGGTACTGAGCGTGGCGTAGAGCATCTCCGCCTTCTTGCCGATCGATGCTGCGGCGAAGTCGGCGCGTTGGATGCCGATCACCCAAAGGCGCAAGGCTGAATAGCTCTTGTAGGCCAGGGTGTACCACGGGTCGTTCCACATCAGCTCGAACGCTCGTTCTTTCAGGAGGCGCTCCCGCGTCAGGGCGAAGCGTGTGTTATAGGTGGGCTCGGCCACATAAGGCAACTTCTCTCGCGAGGTCAGCATGATCGAATCCTTGGCGGTGAGGAGCGGGTGGGTCTGGGCATTGATGAAGGCCCACTCACGTTCGAACGCAGCAATGTGGCTGGGTACCGAATCCGCAGGTGTGAACCGGATGATCTCATCACCGGTGAAATTCCCCAGGGAGAAATGATCGGTATATCCCGGCATCTTGCCGCACCAGTAGGCGAAGTGCATGTAGCCGCCGCCGCCCTCGATGGGGGTCACCTTGAACTGGCCATGGTTGCGCTTGTTCCATAGGCCGTAGGGGAGGAGCACCACGACGAAGGTGCCGAGCATGAGCGCATGGCCACGCATATCGAAGTTCATTCGGTCCTTGATGAGCGCGGCACCGATGAGGGCCAGAGGAAGCAACATATAGATCGGCTTGCAGAGGTGCACGAACCCGAGGGTCAGGCCCAGCACCACCGCCGTGCCGATGCTCCAACGTCTTCGCCCGATGATCAGGTGGAGCACGAGGCTGAACGCCGCGAGGACCGGTATCTCAGTGTAGAGTTGCCCGATGTAGTACGGTACGTTCATCAGCGGCAGCAGGAGCAGCAGGAAGAGGCTCCGGGTGCTGAGCCTCGGATCGAGCCGTTCGATCACCCCTAAAGTCAAGTACAGCGCGACCGCATAGAGCACGGCATTCACCACATAGACCGACTTCCACGTACTGAAGATCTTGATGAAGAAGGCCAGGAACGCGGGATAGCCAGGTGCCCTGAACGTGTCCGGGTAGTCGGCCGCCAAAGGCCACCACATGCTGTACTCGCCGTGAAGGAGGCCTTCGGCGAGCCCGAGGTACGACCAACCGTCCGAAAGGAAGGTGGCACGTGAAAGCCAGAGGGTGGCCACAGCGACGAGCGCATTCAACACGAGCAGTAGGAGGAAGGTCCTGCGCCGTTCGAGGGTTTGGAAGAACCAATGGAGCACGTTCGCCATGGCGGTGGAGCTGATGCGGCGGAAATGTACGGTCCTCCGTGGATCCTGGGCAGCATCGCTGGCGCAAGTGCGCGTACTCCGGGCAATAGGTCGCTCGGTATCGTTGATCCGCGGTGAACCCCTAAGTTCGCGTCGAACACGCCGGACCTGGTGCATGTGCCTTGGTCGCTCGTGGTCTTGCATCAAGTGAACATGGAGCAGAATGGTCCAGCGGCCAGTATGATCGGAAGGGCGTTACGTGTTTGCCTCGTCCTGCCGTGCTACAATGAGGAAGGGGTGATCACCCGCACCGTGGAGGTGTTGTTGCATCGACTGGATCATTTGGCCGTGCAGGGTATGGTTACGGCGGATAGCTATCTCTGCTGTGTGGATGACGGAAGTCGCGATGGCACGTGGGACGAGATCGAGCGATGCTCCAAGGCTTCTGATCGCGTCCGCGGGATCAAGCTGAGCGCGAATTTCGGGCACCCCAACGCGCTCATCGCCGGGCTGTTCAGCAACCGCACGAAAGCCGATATCCTGATCACCATGGATGCCGACCTACAGGATGATGTGGAGGTGCTCGATGCGATGCTACGTCACCACCACGAAGGGAAACGTGTGGTGTACGGGGTGCGGTTGGATCGGAAAGTGGACGTACTTCCGAAGCGGATCGGTGCCGAGGTCTTCTACCGGGCCATGCGCATGATGAACCCGCGCACCATCCGGGGCCATGCTGATTTCCGCAGTGCCGACAGTCGGGTGATCGCCGATCTAACGTTTCGGAGAGGCCAATGTGTACCTGCGAGGGATCTTCCCGCTCATCGGTTACCCGACGGCCGAGGTCCATTTCGTGCGGAAGGAGCGCGTGGCGGGCGTGTCGAAGTATCCCATCCGTAAGTTGATAAGCCTCGCTTGGGAGGGCATCACCTCCTTCACTACCACCCCGTTGAAAATGGTGTTCTATGCGGGCTTGCTTACTACCGCACTCGCGGTCGGCCTAGGTATCTGGATCATCTGGGCCGTTTTCAACGACCATCCGAACCAAGGCTGGGCGAGTTTGGCCATGCTCATCGTTTCCTTCTCGGCCATCAACATCATGGCGATGGGGGTGATCGGCGAATACATCGGAAAGATCTACAAGGAGGTGAAACAACGGCCACGTTTCATCATCGAGACCACCACCCATGGCGATTGATCCATCCTCCACGGCGTTCGATCCCACGCAGTTCGACGCCATCTATCCACCAGGTGTCGAACGGCACTACTGGAACATCTGCCGTAATGCCATTCTTGCCCGTGCTGTGCGTGCCGCGGGGCAGGGGAACGTGTTGGAAGTGGGTTGTGGCAAAGGGCTCGTGGTAGCCCATTTGCGCGCCGAGGGTATCGAGGCTCGGGGCGTGGACCTGGCGAATGTGCCGGCCTTGCCGGAGGTTTCGGCCCATGTGCGCACCGGAGTGGACCTCTTCGATATCGCCGCGGAGCAGTTCATCGATGTCGGTATCGTGCTCCTGCTCGATGTCATTGAACACATCGAGCAACCGGCTGCATTCGTCGAGCGCATTCGCAAGCACGTTCCTTCCGCACATACCTTCATCTTCACGGTGCCCGCGCGGCAGGAACTGTTCAGCAACTACGACGAGTTCAATCGGCACTTCCTTCGTTACGATCGCTCCACGTTGCGAAGCCATGTCGATACAACGGGGAAGCGGACCTGGAAAGCCTCGTATTTCTTCCATGCATTGTATCCCGCAGCGTGGCTCCAGTTGAAGTTGAAGGGGGCGCGCGAAACGCGTTACGTGGTGCCTGTGACCGGTCTGCAGCGCGCGGTGCATCGGTTGCTCGGCTGGATCTTCCTAGTGGATTATTTCCTACTACCAGCCGGTATACCAGGCACCTCGATCATCGCCACGGTGAGCGAACCACAACGCTGAGGTCATGGTGGACCGCTCCATGGATCGGGTGACGATAGGTCGCGACATGGATACACTTGAATAGCGCACGCGATGCTGTTCGATTCCCTGGGTTTCGCAGTGTTCTTCCCCGTGGTGTTCGCGGTCTATTGGTCGCTCAGCACGCGGTCCTACAGGGCGCAGAACGTGCTGCTGCTGATGGCCAGCTACTTCTTCTACGCCTGCTGGGATGAGCGCTTCCTGCTACTTCTGATCTTCTCCACCCTACTTGACCATACGAGCGGGCTGCTCATCCATCGTACGCAAGCACCGGCGGCCAAGCGGCGGTGGTTGTACCTCAGCGTGGGTGTGAATCTGGGCTTCCTCGGTGTATTCAAGTACTACGATTTCTTCGCCAAGGAATTCGCGCATCTGGCGGAACGGGTCGGCCTTGGTGTGGACCCGGTGCTTCTTGGTCTGGTGTTACCTGTCGGCATAAGCTTCTACACCTTTCACGGGCTCAGCTACGTGTTCGATGTGTACCGCGGGCGCATCGAACCCGTGCGCGATGTGGTGGACTATGGGCTTTTCGTGAGCTTCTTTCCATTACTCGTTGCCGGCCCTATCGAGCGCGCCACACACCTGCTCCCGCAGATACGAGCTCCGCGTACGTTCCGGTATGAGCGCGCCGTGGATGGCCTTCGGCAATGCTTGTGGGGCTTCTTCAAGAAGCTCGTGATCGCCGACAATTGCGCACCGCTGGTGGAAGGCATCTTCGCTGATCCGGCAGCCCAGTCGGGCTCCACCTTGCTGTTGGGCGCGGTGCTCTTCGCCATCCAGATCTACGGTGACTTCTCGGGCTATTCGGATATCGCGTTGGGCACGGCCCGGCTGCTCGGCTTCGAACTCCTGCGGAATTTCGCGTTCCCGTATTTCTCCAGGGATATCGCGGAGTTCTGGAGGCGGTGGCACATCTCCTTGTCCTCCTGGTTCAGGGATTACCTCTACATCCCCTTGGGCGGAAGTCGCGGAGGTATCTGGATGAAGGTGCGCAACATCTTCATCATCTTCCTGGTGAGCGGTCTTTGGCACGGCGCCAACTGGACGTTCCTGGTCTGGGGTGGGCTGAACGCGTTGTATTTTCTTCCATCCTTGTTGCGCGGCAAGAATCGTGTGCACCTCGATACCGTGGCTCAAGGCCGTCCAGTGCCGGATCTGCTCGAGGCTGGTCAGATGCTTGCGACCTTCACCCTTACCTGTTTCGCTTGGATCTTCTTCCGGTCC
>DAOORM010000171.1:0-1603 GCA_035389265.1 Flavobacteriales bacterium
ACGATGAAGCCCTGGCTGTATTTGATGAACATCACCTTCCGCACGAAGAAGTAGTCGAAGTTGATGCTCTTCTCCTTATCGATGTACGGGTTGGGTTCTTGTTCGAAGGGGAGGTCGATGTTGAGGCCCACGCTGGTGCCACCGCCACGCTGAGCGCCCTTGTTGGCGGCTTCCATGATGCCCGGACCACCTCCGGTGATGACGCCGTAGCCGTTGCCGGTGAGCTGGAAGGCGATCTCCTCGGCCAGTACGTATTCCGGAGCCTCGGGTTTGGTGCGCGCGCTGCCGAAGATGCTCACACAGGGGCGGATCCGTTGCATGGCCTCGAAGCCCTCGACGAATTCGCTCATGATCTTGAAGATGGCCCAACTGTCGTTGGCCTTCACTTCGCTCCATCCCTTGCGTTTGAACGCTTTCTTGATACGGCGTTCGCTCTCCTGATCAAGGTCCATCCGTTTGGCCATGGTACTGTTGTATTGGTCGCTGGAAGCCGAACTTCCGTGCTAGTTGAGTTCTGCTTTGAGGTAGGGGAAGGTATGCCCGCGTCCCATCATCACCACTTCTTCGGGCGTGCCTCGCGCTACCACCATACCTCCGCCGGAGCCGCCTTCGGGGCCCATGTCGATCACGTGATCGGCCACCTTGATGATGTCCATGTTGTGCTCGATCACCAGCACGGTGTTGCCGTGGTCCACCAGACGGTCCAACACGTTGATGAGCTGCTGCACATCCTCGAAGTGCAAGCCGGTGGTGGGCTCGTCCAGGATGTAGAAGGTGCTGCCCGTATCGCGCTTGCTGAGTTCCGTGGCCAATTTGATGCGTTGCGCCTCGCCACCGCTGAGGGTGGTGCTGCTCTGCCCTAAGGTCACATAACCGAGGCCAACGTCGAGCAGGGTCTTCAGTTTGATGGCGATGAAGGGGATCTCGGAGAAGTGCTGCATGGCCTCCTCCACGGGCATGGCGAGCACATCGGCGATGCTCTTGCCCTTGTAGCGCACCTCGAGCGTTTCGCGGTCGAAGCGTTTGCCCCGGCAGGTCTCGCAGGGCACGCTCACGTCGGGCAGGAAGTTCATCTCGATCACACGTACGCCGGCACCCTTGCAGGTCTCGCAACGGCCGCCTGCGGTGTTGAAGCTGAAGCGCCCCGCTTTGTAACCGCGGATCTTCGCACTCGGCAGGTTCGCGTAGAGTTCGCGGATGTGGTCGAACAGACCGGTGTAGGTGGCCGGATTGCTGCGGGGTGTACGCCCGATGGGACTTTGATCCACCTCGATCACCTTGTCGATGTGCTGCAGCCCTTCCACTTTGGTGTAGGCCAGCGGATGCGCATCGCTGCGGTAGAAGTGTTTGCTCAGGATGGGATAGAGCGTATCACCGATCAAGGTGCTCTTGCCACTGCCGCTCACACCGGTCACGCAGATGAACTTGCCCAGTGGGAAGTCCACATCCACTTGTTTCAGGTTGTTGCCCGAAGCGCCGCGCAGGATCAGGCGTTCACCGTTGCCGGGGCGTCGCTGCTTGGGCACGGCGATGCGGATCTCGTTGCGCAGGTATTTCGCCGTGGTGCTTTCTCCTGCCGCCAATTCCTTGGGATGGCCCTGCG
>DAOORM010000171.1:1703-5282 GCA_035389265.1 Flavobacteriales bacterium
GCCAGGTACTCCAGGCCCACGTCCAACAAGAATCCGCTGCGCGCGGTGATCTCCTTCACGGCTTCGCGGGCGATCATCGCCTTCTTCTCATCCAAGCGTTCGTCCAAACCACCCATGAAGGTGTGCAGGTCGGCGATGCTCATGGTGGCCAGCTCGTGGATGTTCTTGCCATCGAGCCGGAAGAAGAGGGCGGTCTTCTTCAAGCGGCTGCCGTTGCATTCCGGGCAGGCGACCATGTGCGTGAAGCTCGCGGCCCACTTCTGTGCCGTCTTGGGTCCTTCTTCGGCTTGCGCCAGGATGAAGGGGATGATGCCTTCGAACTGCACGTTGCGATCGCTCAAGCCGATGCTGCTCGACACCTTCAAGGGTTCGTCCATACCGTTGAGCAGGGCCATGAGCACCTGCTCCTCGATCTCCTCGAGCGGGGTGTTGAGGTCGTGGCCATGCGTTTGCAGCACGGCTTCGATCTGTTTGAAGACCCACGAATTCTTGTAGGCGCCGAGCGGCACGATGGCCCCACGCTTCACGCTCTTGCTGCGGTCGGGGATGATCTTGTCCAAGGCCACTTCGGTCACCTGGCCCAAGCCGCTGCAGCGTGGACAAGCACCGTAGGGCGAGTTGAAGCTGAAGAGGTTCGGTTCGGGTTCCTCGTACGCGATGCCGCTGGTGGGGCACATCAGGTTGCGGCTGAGGTAGCGGTGCTTCTCCGTCTTCGCATCCACCACCATCAAGTTGCCCTTGCCGTACTTCACGGCGGTGGCGCAGGTCTCGGTGAGCCGCTTGCGGTCGGTCTCCTTCACCTTCAGGCGATCGATCACGAGCTCGATGTCGTGCACCTTGTAACGGTCCAGCCGAGGTCGTGAGGTGAGGTCGATCACCTGGCCATCGACCCGGGCGCGGAGGAAACCCTGCCGCAGGAACTGTTCAAAGAGCTCGCGGTAATGGCCTTTGCGACCGCGGATGATCGGCGCCAGCACCAGCACATCCTTGCCTTCGTACTCGTTGATGATCAGATCCACGATCTGCTTCTCGGAATACCGCACCATGGGTTCGCCGGTGACATAGCTGTACGCGTCGGCCACGCGTGCATAGAGCAGGCGCAGCAGGTCGTAGATCTCGGTGATGGTACCCACGGTACTTCGTGGGTTGCGGCTGATGGTCTTCTGTTCGATGGCGATCACGGGGCTGAGGCCGGTGATCAGGTCCACATCGGGCCGTTCGATGCCACCGAGGAACTGTCGCGCGTAAGCGTTGAAGGTCTCGATGTAGCGCCGTTGCCCTTCGGCGTGTATGGTATCGAAGGCGAGGGAGCTCTTGCCACTTCCGCTAAGACCGGTGATCACCACCAGCTTATCGCGGGGTATGCACACATCGATGTTCTTCAGGTTGTGCACGCGCGCACCCAGGACCTCAATGTGGTCCTCGTCCAGTAGCGGTATGGTGTCGGGGGCGGCTTTCGCAGCGGTCTTCCCCTTCTTCTTGGCGTCCGTCTTCAATGTCTGTCGTCAGGGCTGGCTCAGTCCTCCGCCGGTGTGGAGTCGAAGCCTTCCGCGGGGAGCAGCACGGTGTAGGTGCGCTTCTCACGGTTGGTCAGGTGGTTGTCACGCAACCAGGGATTGAGCAATTTGAGTGTCTTGTAATCCGTGCCTTGTGCGATGGCCCAATCGGCCAGGTCCGGCACAGGACCATCGATGGTGGCGGTGCGTGTGCGATAGGGGGCGTAAAGGTCCTTCTTTCGCAGGTGGAAGCCATAACGTTCCGGGTCGCGCAGGATCTCCTTCATGGCGAGAATGCGGTACACGTAGCGGCCGGTCTCCTCGTTCAAGAGCAGGTCGAAGTAGTTGTCACGCTTCTGCCGGCCGAGCTGTTTGTCCACCCCGCCTTGGCCCAGGTTGTACGAGGCTGCGGCCAAGGCCCAGTTGCCGTATTTCTGGTAGGCGTTGCGCAGGTACTTGCAGGCGGCCAGGGTGCTCTTCTCCACGTGGTAGCGCTCGTCCACTTCGGCGTTCACTTCCAGACCATGGCTCATGCCGGTCTCCTTCATGAACTGCCAATAACCCGTGGCTCCCGCTGGCGACACCACGTTCGTGAGCCCGCTCTCGATCACCGCGATGTACTTCATGTCATCGGGGATGCCTTCGCGCTCCAGGATGCTTTCGATCAGGGGGAACCAACGCGCTGCGCGTTTATGGGCCAGCAGGGTGTTGCTCTGCCAGTAGGTGTTCACCAGCAACTCCCGGTCCAATCGCTCACGCACATCAAGCCGTTGCAGAGGCACCTTCTCCTCGCAGAAGTCCAGCTCGTTAGGCAGGGAGAGGGAGAAGACCTTGTATCCGTCGTTGAAGTCCCGCTGGTGGTCCAGGTCGTTGTTCACCACGAAGGTGCTGTAGGTGAAAAGGTGCATGGCCAACGAACCTCCCAAGAGCAGGACGGCCCAGAGCATGGTGCGCAGGGTGGTCCGCAAGGCTGATGTAGGTCGGTTCATGGTTGCTGGGGAGGATGTGTCCTGCGGGTGAGGATGAAGAGCGTGAGGAAGAGCAGGACCGCGTATGAAACGAAGATGATGGTGTGGAGGTTCTGCCACATGGGGATGTAGCGGAACATCACGAAGGTAAGGAACACATGCAGGAGGGAGAGGCCGATGAAGATCAGGGCGACCTGTCCATCGCTGAAACCGGCGTAGCTAAGGTGGTGGGTGGTGTGGTCGCGGCCGCCTACGAAGGGGGAGCGCCCCTTGGCGATGCGGGAGATGGTGACCACGGTCGTATCCACGATGGGGACGAGGAAGACGATCACCGCGCTCACCACCTGGCGGGCCGGTTCACAATTGCCCTGCAAACTGGGTGCGTTCCAGAAGAAGCGGATGCCCACGAAGGCCAGGAACACCCCGAGGAACTGGCTGCCCGTATCGCCCATGAACATGCGTGATGGGTTCCAGTTGAAGAAGAGGAAGCCGGTGAGCGCGGCCATGGTGCCGACCAGGAGCACCATGTACACCGGATCCACGGGCCCCACCACCAGGATGGACATGATGCCAGCGATCACGATGGCGATGGCCACCGAGGTGGTTATACCGTCCATGTTGTCCAGCATGTTGATGGAGTTCATCATGCCCACGACCCAGAAGAGCGTGAGGGCCACATTGATGGCGTGCGAATCGAACACGTCGATGCAGGTGCCGGAAGCGATGAGGATGGCCCCGCAGCCGAGCTGTACCAGGAACTTCAGCAACGGACGTGTGTTGTAGGCATCATCGGCCAAGCCCATGAGGAAGCCGAGCGAGGTGGCCGCGAGCAGGCCAAGGAGTTCCGGGCGGAACGCTTCGGCGCTCTGCCCTGGGAAGAGCACGCCGTACAGGGAGAAGCAGGCCAGGAAGAGGATGTAGAAACAGATGCCACCCAGGGACGGCTTGGCCGTGCTGCTCCAGCGGATGAGCGTCTGCTGTTCGTCGCGCATGCCGAGCGTACGGGCGAAGCGCATGAACACCGAGTTGATCAGCAGGCTGAACACGAGCGCTGCGAAGAACAGCCCGGAGTAGATCAGGAATTGCTGGGTGGGGCTGTACATGGCCTAGCGGTC
>DAOORM010000172.1:0-5252 GCA_035389265.1 Flavobacteriales bacterium
CGTGAGCGCGCTGATCCAGATGCCCACGCCGAGCGCGGAGATGACGATACCGATGAGGTACAGCGCAGCGAGGATGATCCGCTCCTGTGGGGCGATGCCGTAGTAGACGAACAAGGCCACCATCACCAAAAGAGCTACCAGCAGGTCCGTGAGCCCTACGGCTGATTTGCTCATCGGGACCAGCAGCCGCGGGAAGTAGATCTTCCGCACCATCTCCTGGCTCGCGATCAATGACCCCCCGGACTCCTTCATGACGAAGGCGAAATAGGTCCAGGCTGAGATCCCTGTGATGGCGAAGAGCGGGTAGGGTAAACCATCGGTGTCCACGCCAACGGCACGCCCGAACACCAACGTCATCACCAACAAGGTGGCCATGGGTTGCACCAAGGCCCATACGATACCGAGCACGGTCTGGGCGTAGCGCACTTGAAGGTCGCGGTAGGCTAGCACCAGGAACAGGTCCCGGTACGCGATCATCTCGCGCAGGTCCGGCAGCCATTGCCAACGTCGGGCGTCCACATCTATCCGCATTCCACAGCCGGGTCTTCTGCACTTGGCGCAGCGGCGCGAAAATAGGATTCCCAGAAGAACAGCCGACCGTGGTCCATCAGTGGACGCACTGTGACGTATCAGCGCTCATTCCTTCGCTTGGATACGCGGAACAGCCGTGAACAGGAAGTAGCTCGCCCCTAACAGCACGTGGGCTTGATGCCGGACCAACACGCGATCATCATCACGTTTCAGCTTGAATCGCCCACCGCCCACGTGGTATTGGCACACCTGCGGCCATAACGAAGCTTCGACCACCTCACTTCGACCTTCCCGTGCCAATGTGTAAAGCAGCTGCCCCAACGACCACAGGCGCGTAGCATATGGATCCTCCTGCCAATCGGCCACGCTGTTCTCGTGCCAATGTGGAGGATCGGCAAAGGCCTCGAAGTTGGCGATGGCGGCTTCAAGGTCCACCTCCACGGACCCACCGAATGCGCGGTATTCCCGGATGCCTTCGACGATGTACGAGGCGTGGAGCAGATCGTTCGGTGGACTGTTCGGCGCAAGACCATAGGTCCAGAAAAGAGCCCCTTCCGCGGTCCGCTTCTGGTGGGCCACCAACACGCTGATGATGCCATCGGCTTTGCGCGTCAGCTTCTCCCGCACATCCGGGCTTTCGACCCAGGAGGCCATGCGTTGCAATTGGCCGGCCATGTGGATGGATGAGTTGAAGACATCGTGGTGCGCATCGTTCGGGTTCCTGGAATACGTTAACAGACCACCGGGGGAATCGTACCGATCCGACAGGAAGGGCTCCACACAGGCAAGTACCAGGGCACGCATCGTTGCTAGGCCCGTGGTATCATCCAGCAGATCATAGCGATCTTGCAGAGCTTCCACGCACATGGCCGTTGTGATCACATATTCCTGGTAAGCCGGATTCGTCGTACCGTCACCGAAGGCATCCCAGGGATCCGCCAATCCGTACCCAGCTACACCGTCACCATTGAGGTCACTGTTCGTCATGAGCCAGGCGGTGCAGGTCATCACGCGATCGCGCGCATCGGGCGCCGCTGTCCTAGCAAAACGGTTCGCCTCGGCCCGCAGTATCAACGCGTACGCCATCGCCCGATCCTTCAAGGTGTCGTTGAAGACGTCTTGCCCGCGTCCCGGGGATCGGGGATCCAACTGATCTAACATGGCGTGGTAGGTCTCCAGCGGATCAAGCACCGGAAGGCCTGGCTCACCCGGTCCGCAGGAGGAGAACCCGACTGCGACGATGCCAAGCAGCGCGATCTTCACCACTCTGTGGACCCTCATGTTCGGTGCATGCATCGGGCTTTGCATATTTCATCGTTCAAGTACCACCAAGATCAGGCGTCCTTGGCTACCTCATCCACTGCGTGCCATTCCTGTTGAACACGGAACGGCAACCGCTTGAAGAGTTCCTGGAATTGAAGGCTGCGGGCATAATCTAGCCTTCGAGCTGCGGCCGTTGCAGATTCACCCTCCCTTCTCCATGCTGCGAATCGGGCTAAAGCCTCTTCGTGGCCATCGCTCATGTGCACCACATCGCGATGCTCTTCATACTCCGACAGCCAGCTCGTGAAGAACGGCTTCCCTTGCGCGAGGAATTGTACCACCTTCTGGCTGGAAATGCGGTTGGCAGGTTGATCAGGAAGCAGGTACAAGAAGCCGAACCCTGCATGGGCTACCAGGTTGCCAATGCGCTCGTAGGAGAGCGGCCCTAGATACTTCACGTTCTTCAACGTCTTGCCGCTGAGCAGTTCCTTTCCGAGCGGTACCGTTGGTGTGGCCGCTCCAACGAACACCCATTGCACATCCGGATGGGCGGTGATCAACTTCTTCCAAAGTGCGAAATCGTGCCTGTTGTTGATGTTGCCGATATAGAGACCATAGCCCGGTTCGATCTTCAGCGACAGGGGCTTGGGGTCGAAGGGTCTGCTATCAGGATCAGCGATGCCATGGGGCACATGGAATACCGCAGGATGCACCTTCTGGAACCGGGGCATGAGCCCACGCGCAATACAAAAAATGAGGTCTACGCGTGTCTGCAGTCGTACCTCACCAGGGAAGTTGACACCATGGTGGTCCACACAATGGTAAACGGACAGATGTGGTTTGAATGGAGAGGGATCGGTCAGCCTATTCGGGTCGAACGACCAGAACAAGACAGGGCCCCAGCCTCGCTGCATCAAATAGCGGCGGACGCGGCGCGCAATGATCCGATCATTCAATGGACCTAAACGTCCATTGAATGAGGGGATCACGTTCCAATAGGTCAAGACCGTAATGCCTTCGGCAGTAGTCCGCTCCTTGACACGCCACCGGAACAGGTTCCTCGGCCTCCAAGCGTCGGGCGGATCGAGGAAGAAGACCTTGCGATATTTGGCGAGCGCGAGTGAATACCTGTGCTTGCTGTACCGTGGACCATCCCAGTGCTCATTTGATATCACCAGGATCGGGCAGTTCCAAGGAAGGGCTTCCTGGCCGGGCACATGCGATGCTTGTGCCGGGATCTGCTTCGGATGATCAAGGGCCGAGAGTATCCGGGTGATCAATCGGCCATAGTCCACCGAATCCAGGTACTGATCCACCGTTGATCGATCGTAGCCGAGTTGCCCCGACACGGCGCGGCCCACGAGATCTACGAAATGCGCGTCGTCCTCGGCTTTGAAGACCGCCTTCCCATCGAGCTCCGGGATGTAACTGTTCACCGTGGTGATGACCGGACAAGCCTGGGCCAAGTAGGTGAGCACTTTGAGTGGTGTACGGGTGCCACTCTCAGGTCTGCTCAGGGTGCGCATGAAATCATAGGTGACCAGACCCGCCTTAGCACCGCCGATGATGTTGCGCATATCCTCCGGCGGCATGGATCCGAGGTGGACCACGTTCGGTAGACCCAGAAGGCGTTGGCGGATGGCACCCACGTCAGGGGGTACGGACATCAACTCACCGATGAGGACCACGCGCAGTTGTGGGAGGCGCTCAGCCACACCAGCGATCAGACCATAGTTGGTCAGGTGGTTCAAGCTGGCGGCCACCACCACATAGGTACCCCAACGCTTCTGGCATGCCAATACCTCCGCTGCATCGGTGACCCTATCGGAAGGGCGCACCCCGTGCGGAACAAGCACACAGTTCGCATTGATGTTGCGGTAGTACGATAAGAACCATGAGTTGATCGCCACCACCAGGTCGGCCTTCCGCGCGACATCCGTATCGCTGGGGAGCACTTGGAACGGATCCACCACGTGGTAGACCAACTTGTCCCCCTTCCGGCGTAACGTGTCCACCGCTAAGAGCCGGGCAGGGAAATAGGTCCAGAGGATGACCGGTTCCTTCGGGTAGAGGCGCTTCAGCTTCAACCCGTTCAACCAGCTGACGATACGCGCCAGTCTATTGGGCAGAAAACGCAGGGGAAGATTGTTCCGGTACTCTACTACTCGCACACCTTCCTTCGTCTCCTTCACCTTCACACCGAAGGAGAACAGGTCCTTGATCCGCCAGCGATCAGGCAGACCAACGAAATAGACCGCATGATCCTGCGCTAACCGATTGGCATAATGGTGCTTGGAGTACCACATATCGCCCCAAGGTTCCATGGAGAACAGGAAGATGGTGCGACGCTCGCCGTTCATGGTTCGGATAGGGCTCAGCACCAATTGGGGGTGCGGGGTAAATGTATCCAGTTGGGCCGATGATCACTCCTCGTATGTCGCAGCCTGAGTCCACATCAATGGGAAAGGTATATTTGGCCACACCAGTTCTCGGAACGCCACCATGGGAGTGAACAGACAAGCATGCGAAGTGCTGATGCATGCGGAACGAAGGCTGAACGTGCGGTTCACGCGCACACTCACCCTGGGCAGGTTGCAGATGTTCATGCGCGATGCCGGACTGAACGGGCTGGTGGAACGCTTCTACCCGAACGAAAAAGATCGCTGGAACGCGGTGAAAGCCGACAAAGGCTTCGCTGAACCGCTCTTCAAGGCACTTGGTGCCACCGCGGTGGACAGCATGGACTACTCGGATTACGAGCAGGCATCGATCATACACGACCTCAACAAACCTGCGCCGCAGGAGCTGCATGACCGCTTCGATTGCGTGGTGGATGGTGGTACCATCGAACATGTGTACCACTTCCCGAACGCGATCCGCAGCTGCATGGAGATGGTGAGCATGGGCGGTCACTACATCGGCATCACTCCGGCGAACAACCAGATGGGGCATGGCTTCTATCAGTTCAGCCCCGAGCTCTATTTCCGGCTGTTCTGTCCTGAGAACGGCTTCCAAGTGCGTGCGATGTACCTCGGCACCGACACCGAGTGGTTCGCCGTGAGCGACCCGAAACAGATGCGCGAGCGCGGCCAGCTGATGAGCGCGGTGGCCCTCACGTTGGTGGTGATCGCCCAACGGACCGGAAAAGTGCTTCCCGACTTCATTCCGCAGCAGAGCGACTATGAGTCGGCCTGGGCCACCGTGGACGCCACCAACACCGGAAGAACCCTGGCCCATGAGCCGTTCTATCGGCTTTGGATCCGCAAGCTGCTTCCTGTGAAGGCCCGCACCGTGCTGCGGAACATCGCCGCGCTGTTCAAGGAACGCGTGGAGGTGCAAGGGATCGTGGGCACCTTGGACACGGCCCACTACAAACGGATCGAGCTCTGAATCCGATCGCTACTGCTGCTTCACCGCACGGATCAGCGCTGCGTTGAAACGTGCCACACCAGCACGGT
>DAOORM010000173.1:0-5231 GCA_035389265.1 Flavobacteriales bacterium
CACGAGAGCACCACCCCGGGTCTGCCAGCTGGCAGATGCCGGGGTGGTCTGTTTTTGGGGTATACTGCGCAGCCGGTGTCCTACCAACCGGCCATGATCGCACCCCACTGCTGTACGGCCGGATGGGTGCGGGCGCGCATCCGCATACTGTCCGCAGGTGCCTGCGACATCACCCAGCTCATGGGGTAATACTCACCATCCACCCCTTTGAACAGGTTCAACTCCACCCACGCGTGGTCCTGGTTGGCGAGGTAGCGGGCCAGCCGTTGATTGTTCACATCCGTTTGCTCGCCATAGGCTCCTACGATGGTCACCACAGGTGCCAGCAGATCGTTCACCACGGAGTTCACCGGTGCGGGGTCCGTTTCCCGCGGATCGCCATTGCTGATATGGAGTACGATGGGTTCGAAGTAGCGATAGAGTTCCCATGTACGCGCGTTGCATTCGAGCTCCATCAGCATCTCCAACACCAACCCCGCACCGCTGTTGTCGAAGTAGCCGCCGTCAACGAACAAGTCGCTTCGTTCGGCACGCACACCGGTACTGTCCGGTGCGCACAGCATGCGCACACTGCCGCCAGGGGTCACATAGGGGAACCGCGCGCTCAACACGGCGCTGCTCGCGGCGCTCAAGGTCTGTTCCGGCAGCATGTCCGCCAGCACGTCCAAGCGTCCATTGAAGGCACTATCGCTTGCGAGGGCGAAGGAGCTGATGACCGCTGGGCGGGCATCCTGCACCCGTGTGGTGTTGATGCAGAACAAGGGAACGATGCTGTCGTTGTCCACCCAATGGGTGATGGGGGCATCCAGTTCCAAGCCCACGGCGCGACCGGCAGCCGCGAAGCCATCCTCTACGGCAGCAGCCCGATCGTGCAGGATCCGCGGCAGGCCGAAAAGTGTATCGCCAAAGGCAGGGCAGAAGAGGTTGAGCAGGTCGTTGCCCAGCATGCGTGCCACGGTGAACGAGAGCATGTCCGCTCCGGTGACGCGATCGGCGAGCAGGCCGATGCTATCCGGCGGTGTGCCTTTGCGCAAGAGCCCGTAATATGTGATGTTGCCCACACTGCCACCGGATGCCCCGCTCAAGGAGAAAAGATGTTGCCGGAACCGGCCGTGGCTCGCGCTATCCAGCTGGCCCAGCACATGGGTCACCCAGCGCGCGGAACGGGCACCGCCGCCATCACTGAGCACGAAGACCATGGGGATGCGTGGATACGCAGTGCGGCCACTGTCACTTCGGCTGCTATCGAGCCGGGCCTCCATCCAGTCGGCAGCAGCGTCTGCGAAGGAGGGCCGCGTGCTGATCATGTGCTCGTCCGCCCCTTCTGTTGGCACCGTGCGCACGCTGTGCGCGTCGAACTTCATGCCCATTAGGAATGCGATGAAAAGTGACCAGAACAGGATGTTCACGTTCGCGATGCGACCCACCAGCCGAAGGAAGTTGATGATCCCCAACACGATCGCGAAACCGGTGATCGCGATGGGTAGTGGCCGCGAAAGTTGGGCGAAGGGGAGATGGGTGTCGGAAGCGATGAAGAGGGCCATGGCCAACACGGCGATGATGTTGAAAGCCGTGAAGAAGACCACCTCCTCGGTGAGTTTGGGCCGGGCTTTCGCAGGCACCCGTTGCGCATCGAGCCGGCGTCGCGCAGCCGCTACCAAGCGCTGGACGGTGGGGTGCCGGACAACCGCAGCGGTAAGCGAGTTCGTGGTATCGAGCAGGGGCGCCCATTCCTTGCGTGCGCCCACCTGCACGGTGTAGCAGAACTGGGCCACGAGAATGCAGGTGATGGTGACCCACGGGGCTGTGCTGATCGCACTGCCGACACAGGCCAGGAGGAGGCCGCCCAGTAGCACCGAGAGCCACCAGCGTGCATGGGCAGCATCCTGGTTCCGTGCCGCGTAAAGTCTGATGCGATGCACCAGCAGCCTGTACCATCCGAAACTGATCAGATAGACCACTAAGAAACCCCAGAGGTATCCGGCCTTCATGTTGGCCATCGGCGGCAACGAAAAGGCGAAGGCCACCACGGTGAATACGCTGAACCCCATGAAGCGGGGCAGATGGATGCTGATGGCTTTCGCGTGCTCCAGCACCGTGAGGTGGAAGAACCCGAGCAACCTGGCCGAATACCATACGGTGAAGGCGGCGAACACCAGGGCCACCAGTACGATGGGTAGCGTCCACCGCGAGCCGCTGGCGAACAACACGATGTCACGCCCCACATCGGTATAACAGAACAGCCCGAAGAACAGCAGCACCAGCACCACCGATGGCCAGAACACACCGATGGCTCGGAAGTGCCAGGTGAGGCGGGAGAAGAAACCTTCGCGCGCGCTGGGGAGGTCTTCGGGTTCCATCATAGCCCGAGCGCGTTCAGGGTGATCGGCCCGGCTTCGCCATCCGGTGCCAGGCCTTTGGCCAGTTGAAAGGCGGCTACGGCGGCAGCCGTCTTGGGTCCATAGTCCCCATCCAACGGCCCCGGATCGTACCCGGCGCGCTTCAACGCACGCTGTACGTCCTTCACGGCAGCGCCCTTCATACGTGGTCGCTTCAGGCGCCAGACAGTAACGGTCTGTTCTTCTTCTATGGGTACACCTCCAGGCCGGTAGTTCACCCCAGGCACGAGGAGACCCATATCCCACCTGCGTCCGGTTGCAGTTCCCGCGATCACTCCGCGCGCACTGCTGTGTGCTTCAACGGTTCCACCGCTGCCATCGCTGAACGCGATATGGCCGATGAGTCCAGGTGCCGGAACACGCAGGAGAATGGCTCCGGGGGTGCGCAGCGCTTCTGCTAACGGAATGCGTTGCAAGGTCTTCTTCGCATCGCGCGCCCAGTAACCGGTGTAGGCATCTGCACTGGCCGGTGTTCCATTGTTGCGGGCGCAGCCGTGGAGTTCGCCCATGGCTTGGTACACCACCCAGCTCACGAATTCTGCACAGTCCCATGGTCCTTTCCAGTTCGGATTATCCTTGGGTGCTAGCGCACCGAGGATGTAGCGTTCGCCGATGCGTTTCCGGGCGATCTTCAGAAGGTCTTTACCAGTGGCCATGTGGTGGTCGGTTTAAACGATGAAGGGATCAGTAGGTGGCGGGGCGGCGAAATAGGCTTGTGCACGTTCGTAGCCCTTGCGCAACATGCCGCGCATTTCGGTCGGGTCGAAGGTGAGTCCGCCCGGTCCGCCACCCAGGTGTGCCTCGGGTCGGATCAGGTGGATGGGGATCTCTTCCTTGTCCTGGAAGGGATCATCGGGCGCCGCTTTGAAACATGCATTGATCACAGCCTGTGATACGCCCTTTTCCTTCAGCTTGCGTTTGGCATCGCCGATACGCCTCAACGCGCTATTGATCAACAGTGGCACACGCAGGTCGTTCAGGCCCACATCATCGCTGAAGCGGTCGATGGTCTTTTCGAGGATCCCGAACGCGCTGGTGTAGCGCTTGTTCTCCGGTGCTTCCTGGGCCGGGCTCAGCGCTACGGCGTGGATCTCCGTGGCATCCAAGGCGATCGCCATCTCCACGGCGATGTATTCGCGCAATCCGCCATCGAAGTATTGCCGCGGGGTACCATCACTGCTGCGCAGTTCGATGGGCGGCATGAAGACGGGCTGGCAGGCCGAAGCCATCACGGCGCGTATCCATTCATCGCGGTCGCGCACCTTGTAGACAGTGAAGCCATTGAGTGCCGGTGCATCATGGTTGCCCCAGTACACCACTTCGCCCGATTGCATGCACACGGTGGTGACGTATACGCGCTTTTGGCTCGCCATCAACTGCTGGAATAGCGCGGGTGTCCATGTATTATCAATGAGCCGTGCCAGAGGGCGTGCGTCGAAGAGCGAAGTACTGCCCAGCAACCGTGACACCACATTGCCCTTGGTGATGATGTCTTCGGTACGTACGCTGGTGTAGATGCGCTCCACCAAGGCCAACTGACCCACGGCTACCAAAGGTGCTATCAGCGCTCCCGTACTGGTGCCTAAAAGGATGGTGTGCTCCTTTTCCGGGAAGCGCTCGCGGATGAAATTGGTGACGCCTACGGCGAAGGCTCCTTTGGAACCGCCGCCACTGATGACCAATGCAGGTGCTGCCATGGTGGATCAAGGATTGGAGAAGGGGTCCTCGCTCTCAGGTGAGGCCTTGCCCCTGCAGAGATGGAGGCCGATGGAGAACTGAAGCCACACGGGTCCCGTGCCGGTTGTTGTGTAAGGCAGGTACGCTTTCAGGCCTGCCAGGATGATTTCACCGGCTTCAAAGCCTAGCCCACCACCGACCAAGGCCGTACCCTGCGTGCTCCATAAGTGTTCGGCCGCGAGTTGTAGGTTGCCCCAGCTACCCATCGTCGTGGTGAAGGTTCTGACCCGCCAAGCCAGCCGCGCACCCCCGATACCCGTGGCCTGCGATCCAAAGAGGCCAGGTGCCAACAGCACGCCTGCGCGCAGGTGGCCCGGTAACACGGTGCGCATGGCTCCCACCGAGAGCCAGCCAGCGTAAGTACCCGTGTTGGGTGTCGGCCCCTGCGAAAGTTCAAGCGGAAAGCGCCAGCCCTTCGGAAATTCGGTGGGTGTCGTCGCTTGGGCGCTGATACGGATACTGTGAAGGCCTAGGCATTGTGATGCCACCAAAAGACGGAGTAGGGTATGGCAGAACATGGCGATGGGATGTTGGTGATGGCGGATGGTGGGTACGGTCGCATGGATGTGGGCCTCTGCGTTGGTGCAACGCTCATCCGCCACGATCGGTATGCTGAGCGATCGTCTGTGTGGATAGGGTAACCGAAAAATGTGGGGAGCAGCTGGGTGATGCACATAGTTGATAACTTGGAATAGATCATAGCCCGGATCGAATATACATTCGAGAAACCATAAATGATCCGGTCATGGGAACATTCATCATCCAGCGGAGCGCTCGGGGGCAGTTCTACTATACCCTACGCGCGAACAACAACGAAGTGGTGCTCCATGGCGAAGAGCACCCTTCCAAACAGGCTTGCCAAGGAAGCATCGATGCGGTGAAGCGAAATGCCCCGCTCGATGAACGTTACTCGCGCTGGGAAACGAGTGGTAAGTACCATTTCAACCTGAAAGCGGCGAATGGCGAGAAGCTTGGAACCAGCGAACCCTACAACACACCTGCTGCACGCGAGAACGGGATCGCTGTGGTGAAGCGTGAGGCCCCCGGCGCAGGGGTGGATGATCGGTCTTGAACCGCAGCGATCCCGTTCTCGCG
>DAOORM010000174.1:0-5210 GCA_035389265.1 Flavobacteriales bacterium
CTCGCTGTGCAGGACGGCTTCGTGAACACGAACGTGGAACTCGGGAACCAGCTGTCCGGAGGCCTCTACATCGTGAATGTCACCGCTGGAACGAAGACCTATACCGAGCGCTTGGTGATCCAGCCTTAACGGCTGAACAGACCCGTTGAACGGCCCCTGCTTTTTGCAGGGGCCGTTCTTTTTCAACCATCAGCGGGATCAGTTCTGAGCCGTCGCGATCCGAAAAGCGAACACAACACCGCCGCGAACGTCCAGCTCGTCTGGATGACAGACTGCCATCGTAAGAAGGAGTTGATCGGCGTATGGCTTGACCGGGTAATGACCGCCGCATGGTGCCTTCTCGGCTCCACTCAACACCTGCGTTGTCGGATGAATAGAAAGATTGATCGACCTTTCCGCTTCCGGTCCTGGTCGATGTCGGACCGTGTCCAGCTTTCGGCCAAGGAAAAAGCCGCTCCATGGCTGGAGCGGCTTTCCTGTTCAAGACCTGGATCAGCGCTGCACCTGTACGTTGCGCTGTGTGATCACGGCACCTGTGGCATCGGATAAGCGGAGGATATATCCCGCATTCTCCAGCTCGGAGACGTCGAACACGCCACGAGCCGCGCTGTTCCAAGAGCGGCTGAACACCACTCGACCCGTGAGGTCGATCAGTTCTACTTGAGCGGTTCCAGCGGGCACACCTTCCAAGGTGATGCGATCACGCGCAGGAACGGGGATCACCTTGAACCCTTCGTTCGCCAGGTTCGTGATGGCGGTACCGATGACTTGGACCGTATCGCTGGTCAACGAACAGGTACCGAACGTGCCGACAACGTAGTAGGCACCAGCGGCTTCCGCGGTGATCGTCTGTGTTTCAGCGCCAGGGATCTCCTCCCCATCCAAGAACCATGTGTAGGTATCCGCAGCCGTACTGGTGATATCAAAACCGTCCAGGGTGATGTCCGGAGCGGGCATCGGGCATTGGTCTACGATACGCTTGATCGTTCCATTGTTCACGTTCGCCACGAAAAGCTCCAAAGCGCTGTTCTCCGCGATGCACGCGGTTCCGGAGCCCCCATTGTTCGGGCGCACCTGCTCGCGGATCCAGCCACCAACGCCATCGGGGCGTAGAGAGAAATAGGGCGTTGGGCAGAAATCCGTGTAGATGTATCGCCCATAAAGTCGTGGGAACTCCGTGCCACGGTAAACGCGACCGCCGATCACGGAGCACCAACCTTCGCCGTGCGTGTGATCCGTAACGGGCCCCACGAACTCGGTCGCTGGCGGACAATCATCATTTATACCCGGTGTAGGGATGTTCCCTTCATAGCAGCGCCAACCGAAGTTGGGACCGCTGTTGTCACCTGCTGGCCAGAAGTCGATCTCTTCACGCTGGCCTTGACCCACATCACCGATCCACAGGTCTCCGGTCAGAGCATCGAAGCCAAAACGGAACGGGTTGCGCAAGCCGCTTCCCCAGATCTCGGGCAGTGTGTCGTTGCCGAGGTTCGCCCAAGGATTGCTCGCTGGGATGGTGTAGCCCGTTTCCCCGCTCACATCCAATCTCACGATATCGCCCAGAACATAGATCTCGAGATCCTGGCCGTGGTTCGATGGATCGTTGGCCGAGCCGCCGTCGCCGAACGGGATGTAGAGGTATCCATCAGGTCCGAAGTCCAGGTCACCTGCATTGTGATTGGATGCCGGTTGCGGCACGGTATACAGGATCTCTTCGCTATCCGGATCGGCCACATCGGGGTCATCCGTCACGTTGAAACGTGAAACACGCGAGGTCCCATTCCCGGAGCCTGCCGTGTAGTTCACGTAGAAACGGCCATTCGTGGTGTAGTCAGGATCGAAAGCCAATCCCAACAGCCCTTGCTCGCCGCCGGCATCGTTCACGCGGGCTTGGATGTCCAAGAACGGTGTGGGGCTCACGGTCCCGTCGGGGCCCACGATCATGATGCGGCCAGCTTGCTCAACGATGAAAAGTCGTTCATCCCCACAGTGGGCGATGTCCACCGGCGAGATCAAGCCGGTCGCGAAGTTCTCCAGAAGAATGGTCACGGGGTTCTGCGCCAAGAGGGTGGTCGCAGGGATCAGGGAGCTGATCAGTAGTCGTTTCAACATGTAGGCAGGTTTGGTCCAAAACTAGGTTTGGTTGCCAACCTACGGCTCCACTTTCGACCAAGGCCTACTTTTGCGGCCCCATACGAGGAAAGCCTCCGATAGTATGGCGCACGCTCCATGGCCCTGAAGGAAGAGATCGAACACCGGCGCACGTTCGCCATCATCAGCCACCCCGATGCGGGGAAGACCACCCTCACGGAGAAATTCCTGCTCTATGGTGGTGCCATCCAGACCGCTGGCGCCGTGAAAAGCAACAAGATCCGACGGGGCGCCACGAGCGACTTCATGGAGATCGAACGCCAGCGCGGGATCTCGGTGAGCACCTCGGTGATGACCTTCGACTACGCCGGTAAACTCATCAACCTCCTGGATACCCCGGGTCACCGCGACTTCGCCGAGGACACGTACCGCACCCTTACGGCTGTGGACAGCGTTGTGCTGGTGATCGATTGTGTGAAAGGCGTCGAAGCCCAGACCGAACGGTTGATGGAGGTGTGCCGCATGCGCAATACGCCGGTCATCGTCTTCATCAACAAACTCGATCTCGAAGGACGTGATCCCTTCGACTTGTTGGATGAACTCGAAGAAAAGCTATCGATCAAAGTGCGGCCCATGAGTTGGCCCATTGGCATCGGCGCAACGTTCCAAGGTGTTTACGACCTGTACAGCAAAAGCCTGCGCCTCTTCGATCCAGGAAAGACCAAGGTGGAACTCACCAGCGAGCGCATCGAGGACCTGAGCGACCCCAATCTCGTGCTGGGTATCGGTGAAGATGCGGCGATCCAGCTCCGCACGGACATCGACCTCATCGAAGGTGTGTATGACCCCTTGAGCGTCGAAGCTTATCGCGATGGTCGAATAGCACCGGTCTTCTTTGGAAGCGCTTTCAACAACTTCGGGGTGAAGGAGGTCCTGGACGCCTTCGTGGGCATCGCCCCGCCTCCCGGTCCGCGCCCCACCGATCAAGGAGAGGTAGATCCAGAAGATCCGAAGTTCAGCGGCTTCGTGTTCAAGATCCACGCCAACCTGGACCCCAACCACCGCGACCGTATCGCTTTTCTGCGCATCTGCTCTGGGCGCTTCCAGCGCAACACCTACTACCATCATGTGCGGTTGGAGAAGCAACTCCGCTTCGCCACACCCACCAACTTCCTCGCCGCACAAAAAACGATCGTGGAAGAGGCATGGCCTGGAGATGTGATCGGCCTGTTCGATACCGGGAATTTCAAGATCGGCGATACCCTTACCGATGGAGCCAAATTCCAGTTCCGTGGGATACCAGCGTTCTCACCAGAGCTCTTCCGAGAACTGGTCAACATGGATCCCATGAAGACCAAACAGCTGGACAAAGGCATCCGGCAGCTCACGGATGAAGGCGTGGCACAGCTCTTCACCCAACAACCGGGCAATAAGAAGATCGTGGGATGCGTGGGTGAACTTCAGTTCGAAGTGATCAGCTATAGGTTGGAGCATGAATACGGCGCCAAGTGCGCGTTCCAGCAGATCGCCGCCCACAAAGCCTGTTGGATGACGGCGACCGATCAGGCGGCACTAGACCAGTTCGTACGCATCAAGGCCCAACAGATCGTGCAGGACAAGGATGGGAATCCAGTGTTCATGGCGCCAAGCGCTTACATGCTGGATCTGGAGCGGAGGAACAATCCAGAGATCACCTTCCACACCACGAGCGAGTTCAAGACGGCTGAGGTCTGATCCGGCCGGTGTATTTAACAAGACATTAACCACCGGCGGGCCAACTGGCCCGTATCGGCGGTTCGTCAAGCGGATGGAACACGATCTGCTCTGATGTCCAGCGTTAATTTTGTCACCATGCGAAAAACTCTGTCGGTCCTGCTGTTCACCCTCACCGGTGCCTTCACGCCAAGCTTCGCACAAGATGCTCCGGTGCGGGATATCGAGATCACTATTCCTGGGATCGAGAAGGATACCATCTACCTCGCCAATTATTACGGCAACAAACTCTACTACGCCGATACCTGCGTGGCCGACGCTAAAGGGCGCGCCATCTTCAAAAGCCCGAAAGGCTACAAGGCCGGGGTCTATGCCGTGGTCATCCCCGGACCGAAGTATTTCGAGATGATCGTGAACGAACCGGTGATCCGGATGTCCACGGACACGCTTGATCTGATCGGGAACCTGACGGTGAAGAGTTCGAAGGAGAACCAAGTATTCCTGGATTACATCCGCTTCCTGAACAGCAAGAAGAAAGAGAGCGATGCCGTGAAGGCCCGCATGGACGCTCAGAAGGACCCCATCGCCAAGGGTGGCATGAAAGGCCAATTGGAAGAGATGGACAAGGCGGTGCGGAAGTACCAGAACGACCTCATCGCTGCGAACCCTGATCTATTGGCGGCCGCATTGGTGAAGATGAGCTTGAGCCCCGAGCTTCCCGAGATCCGCAAACCGGACGGTTCATTGGATAGTGCGGCGCAGTACTACCAGTATCGGTCCCATTACTGGGACAACTTCGATCTGAAGGACGAACGGATCGTACGCGTACCGGTCTTCGCGAACAAGTTCGAGGAGTTCATCACCAAGACCCTGCCGCAATTCCCCGATACCATGAATGTGCTGGTGGATCAGCTCATCGCGCGTACAGATGGGAAGAACGAGGTGTTCAAGTACATGGTGAACACAGTGACCCACAAGGCGGAGACGAGCGAGATCATGGGCATGGATGCCGTATTCGTGCACATGGGTCAGACCTATTACTGCCCCACTGGAGGGAAACCAGGCCGAGTGGATTGGATGCCACAGGACAAGTTGGATAAGCTGTGTGAGCGCGTGAACAAACAGGCTCCGCTGATCCTGGGTAAGAAAGCCCCCTACCTATGCCTCACCGATACCACGGAAGAAAAGTGGGTGAATTTCTATGACCTGCCCCAAGAGTACGTGGTGATCATCTTCTGGGATCCGCATTGCGGGCATTGCAAGAAGGAGCTTCCGGAGATCGCCAAGGTGTACAAGGAGAAGATGAAGGCCTTGGATATTGAAGTGTTCTGTGTGGCCAAGGCGGTGGACGCAACGCTGATGAAGGACTGGAAAGCCTTCATCCGTGAGCATGACCTGGACTGGGT
>DAOORM010000175.1:0-5171 GCA_035389265.1 Flavobacteriales bacterium
GGCCGGTCAATGGTCCAGCGCAATACCAGCTGGCCCAACGTACATCCCTTATCGGCCGCGATGGGGCGCAGCACTTCCAACATAGTATTGACACGCTCGATGTTGTACGGGCGGTAGTGCTTATGGTTGCTCCGGTGATCGCCGGGTGCGAACACATGCCCCGGCTTGATCTTGCCGGTGAGCAACCCACGTTCCAACGGGCTGTACGCGATGATGCCCAGGCCGTGCTCGATAGCGTAGGGTATCGTCGTGTCGTCGATGCCGCGTTTCACCATGCTGTAGGGGACCTGATCGCTCACCACCGTGGTGTGCTTGCGTGCTTCGGTGAGTTGCTCCACATTGTAGTTGCTCACACCCACATGGCGCACTTTGCCCTGCTGTACCAGCAGCTCAAGCGCTTCCATGGTCTCGCTGATGGGCGTGGTGGCGTCGGGTGAGTGGTGTTGCAGAAGGTCGATGTGGTCGGTACGCAACCTGCGCAGGCTCTGTTCACATTCGAAGATCACGCTCTCCTTGGCGCCGTACTTGTACACCTCTATGGGACGCCCAGCGTTATCCTGGCTGTGCATGCCGAACTCCCCCTTCTTCAGATCCCACCGGAAGCCGAACTTGGTGAGCAACTGCACTTTGTCACGCGGGATGCCCTGTACAGCCTCGGCCACGATCTCTTCGCTAAGGCCCTGGCCGTAGATAGGTGCGGTATCGATGGCGGTCACACCCGCGTCGAAGGCGGCACGGATGGCGCGTACGGCATCCTTGCGGTCGTTACCACCCCACATCCAACCACCGGCGGCCCACGCGCCGAAGGTGATCACAGGCAGTTGAAGGGTCGAGGGGCCAAGCTTGCGGTATTCCATGCTGCAAAGATCGGGAGACAGCTCTGCGTGCCGACGTTCGTTCCGGATCCGCACCTTTGCGGCCCGAACACCCCATGAGCAGTTCTTCTGGACACCGGCCGCCACCGAAATGGAAAACAGCCCTGTTGATCTGGCTGGCCATCTACCCTTCCATCACCCTGTTAGTGCTCGTCTTCGGCCAGCACCTGGCGCGACTTCCACTGATGCTGCGCACCTTGGTGATGACCGCGATCCTGGTACCCTTGATGGTGTTCGTGCTACTGCCATGGCTGCAGAAGCTGTTCGGAACCTGGCTGCGCAAGTGATCTCTACAGACCGCTAACGGCCTTGATCAGTCGTTGTGCACGCACACCGTCCGCCGAGATCACCTGCACTAGATAGGGGCCGCTCGGAAGACCGGTCAGATCGAGTTCGACGCGCGCCGTGGTGACAATGACCTGGCGTACTTCTCGACCACTCGCGTCCAGCAAGCGCACTTGCCCCAAGGGCCTGCCATCGGTGCGCTGCAGGATGGTACTGCCGAACACGGGATTCGGAGCGAGGCTCACGACCTGAACATCCCGTTCGGCGATGGTGGTGTTGAGGTTGACCGGGACACGTACGATGACCCCGCCATTTGCTAGGACATTGCCTAAGGGAACCAAGCCATTGCTACGACGGAACCAGGTGGTACTGACCGATGTGAAGGAGGGCGAGGTCTGCCTGCGCTCCACGAGCACAGCATCGGATATGGTGGCATCCTCCAAGATGATGGTTCCGGCTGCGAGGATGGTGACCTGCAGTTCCGAACTGGCCGTGTTGGTGGCGACCGCATCGGTCCAGGTGTCCTCCACCGAGGCCGGGAACTGCAGGATAGCCGCGGGGTCCGTATTGATCTGCGACGGACTACCCGGACTCAGGCGTGTACCCAGATCCAAGACCCCGGTACTTGAAGCCCGGTAGTACCCGAACTGGTTCACCAATCGAACGGCGTGCGTGGCCGTGGGGAAGTCCACTGCATAGGGCGTTGTCGAAGGGAGTAGGACGGAGTCCGTGGTGGTGCCGATAAGGCTGAAGTCCAGCGCGCTGAAGTCCCAGACCACATCGCTCCCGCTGGTGACGAGACCGGGAACAACACCGTAGGAACGGGTTTCCACTGGATAGGCACCGATGGCAGGTACCGCCTGGGGGTGAACGAAGACAGGTTGTGCAAGAAGCTTCGCAGAAGAGATCAGAAGAGAGAGTGAGAGTGTGTTCCGCATGGGGCGCAAAGAAATGGAAGAAGCCACTACTCCAGCCGTGAGCGTACGCAGGCAGACCAAAGCCAACATGTCATCATCGGTGAACCATTCATCGTTCGATCCGTAGCGACCCACGAACTAATGCATATTTGTTGCGTTATATTCGCACCGTCTTTCCGACCAATGCTTCGCCTGCGCCTCTTCGCTTCCTGGTCGCTGCTCTTGGTGGTGGCCTTCTCGGTACTGCCGAAGTATGCGCTGCACGGCTTCGTGCATGGGGTGGATGCCCACGCGAGTCAGGATGATGGTGCTCAGGTCGATGAGGTCTGCGCACTTTGCGGCCCCAGTGCGCTGGTGGCCGATCACAGCACGAGCTTGTCGGGCTGGTCGTTGACCCTCGTGTTCCTGGGTCTTGTCGTCGTGGCGGAGGCGCGGCTTCTGCTGCAGAAGCGCAGCACGTCTCCCGCGCGCGGTCCACCTGCGCTTGGTCTGGCATAGGGTTCCACCAAAAGACGGTAGCCCCTACCCGCACTCGCCATGCGGATCGATCGTTTTCCACTGCACACCGCACCTGCGTGTTTGCGTGTGATCAACCCAAACTCTTCACCTTGCCGGACCGAGGGTCCGCATGGCATACCCATTGAACAACTTCACCTCATGTACAAACCAACTCCGCAACTCACCCTCGCTCTTGGGCTAACCCTTGCTCTCGCCGCGTGCAAGAAGGACGAAAAGGCTGACCCGATCATACCACCTGCTCCAGTGAACGAAGAAGAGCTGATCACCGACGTAAAACTCTTCTTCACCGATCCAGCTGGGAACACGTACGAGTGGCACGCTGAAATAGACGACGTGGCCGTCCTCATCCATGCCGACACATTACCCGCCAATACCCTGCTGGAAACGGAGATCCTCGTTCTTGACGCCAGCACCACACCTGCTGATACGGTGAGCAACGAGATCCTGGCCGAAGGGGATGAACACCAGTTCTTCTTCCTGCCCGCCGGGGTCGGTGTGACCTTCACCTACTCGGACAGCGATGAGAACGGGCGCCCGATCGGCTTGTTGAGCCAATGGCAAACCGGTAGCGCTGGTGCTGGTGAAGTGGAGGTGATCCTGCGCCACGAACCGATCAAGGACGCCACAGGTGTGAGCAACGGTGACATCACCAATGCCGGCGGATCAACGGATATCGAAGTGGTCTTCCCGGCCGTAGTGCAATAGCGCGGCGGGTTGAACGAAGAAGGCGCGGGGGTGGGGACCTCCGCGCCTTTGCATTCTCGGCTGTTCAGGCGCACGCCTTGCACGTACCCTGCAATTCCAGCTGCCCTTGTTCCACCTTGAAACCCCGGGGCACCTTCACGGTCGGCATTGCCACGGTCGGCAGGCAATAGACCGAACCACAGGCGCGGCAATGGAAGTGGGCGTGTGCGTCCTTATGGTTCCCATGCTCACACTCGCTGGCGCAGGCTGCGAAACACGAAGTGCCCGCCCCATCTAGCACACGGTGTACGATACCGGCCTCTTCGAAGGCGTTCAGTGCGCGGAAAACGGTGACCCGATCCACCGCCACGGAAAGGCGCTCCTCCACTTCCGTCTGGGTGAGCGCGCGATCACTGCGCAGCAATAGCCCGAGCAGGTCTGTGCGCAAGGCGGTGATGCGGAAACCTTTGCTGCGCAGCAGTTCGGGGACATCCATGGCGCGAAGGTACCGTCGCTGCGGCTAAGCCCTGCGGTTACTCTTGAAGAGGACAGAAAGGACCAGCGCCCGTCTCATGAGGCAGACGAGTCGTCATTCCTTCACGAATCTGGCGACCAGGTTTCCTGTGAGCGTCTCCATCAGAAGTGTCCAAGTACCGGGGCTTAGTTGGCGCACATCCACACCGTTCCTTCCTTCGACCCGCAGCCGTGTATGGCGGCCGAGCACGTCCACCGCAGTGGCCCGTTCGATCGGAGCGGTCATACCCGTAACGAAGCAGAACGCCGTGGTGGGGTTGGGGAAGAGTTGGATCCGTTCTTGCGCCGATAACTCGATGCCCACATTGAGCACCACGGTGATCGGTTCGGTCATCCAAAGGCATCCGTTGCCATCGATGTATTGGACCTGATAGGTCCCGTTCGCTTCCACGATCACGAAGGGTTCGCCTGCTGCTATGTTCTCTCCTTCGTAGAGCCACTGCCATTCCGCCCCACCATCGATCCAGAGCGAATCGTTCTCCTGCTGCACCACAAGACCTGGGTCCGCTGCAGCCGCCACTTGTACCGAGTCGAGGAAGGTCACCCCATTGGCATCCGTCACTTCCACGAGGTAGTCGCCTTCGCACAAGCCATCGATCGACGACGTATTGGCACCGGTACTCCACACGTAAGTGAACGGACCTTGCCCATTGGTGAATGTGATCACCTCTCCCGTGCATTGTCCCACGCAAACCGGACTAACGATCGTGCTCACGTGAAATGTCGTGTCGGTGGCGGAGATCATCATCGCATCGCCGTTGGAAACGTCGTCGATGGTGGTGCTTCCGTAGGTGACAATGCCCCAGTAGTAGCCGCCGAAGTAGATCCGGTGCGGCGCTTCTGTTTGGCGGTGGATGCACAGCGGTACATCGCGTTGGTTGCCACCGGCCCGTTCCACCCAGACCACATCGCCATCTCCATCCATCTTCATGATCGCCATGTCCTCGCCACCGGCACTGGAGAGTGAGGTCCCGAAGAAGTCCACTGTATTGAGGAACTGCACCGCCACGTAAGCATTGCCTTGGCCATCCGCGGCAACGCTCCAACTCAGGTCCCGTTGGGTCGATCCAGTGCTCTTTCCCCATTGAAGGTTCCCGTTCGCATCGAACTTCAGGATCATGAAGTCGTCGTTGCTGCTCACCGAAACGAGGGTATCATCCGGCAGGAACAGGCTTCCCCACAGCCTGCCCACCATGAACACATTGCCCAGTGTATCTGCCGAGATACCCATGCCCTCGTGATCTCCCGCCCCATAGCTGTTCGCCCAAAGCGCGTTACCGTCGAGATCACACGCCATGACGAAGGCCTTTCCGGAGTTCGATGTGGTGGAGATCGGCAGCCCATCGAACTCACCAGC
>DAOORM010000176.1:0-5159 GCA_035389265.1 Flavobacteriales bacterium
TCCTGGTAGTTGCCACCGAGCTTGTCGCGGTGCGCCTCATCGAAACGGAGGAAGCTGTAGCGATACTTGGCGCTATCCATGCTCTCGGGGTGTAGGAAGCCGTGATGGTATTGCCAGAGCTGGGCCAGGTTGAGGGCGATGGCACACACCATGAAGAGGCGTACGAGCATCCACCGCCAGCCGAACCACCCGTGCAGCATGATCACCAGGGGCACCATGAGCGCCGGGTAGTGATCGATGTAGACCCGGCTAGCGAAGCCGCTGCCATAGTACCAGATCCACCAGCTGCTGATCACATAGGTGATGATGCACCAGTAGAGCGCTGCGGTGATGGCTTTGACGCGATCGGTGCGCCAGATAAGCGGTACAGCCAAGGCTGGGAGCAGCATCAAGGGTGTCCACAAGAACAAGCCGCGTCGGAAGCCGATCAGCACCTTGAGCAACTCAGGACGAGTCCAGTGGAAGCCTTCGCCTTTGTACCCGTACTCGTAGAAGTTGCCGGTCTGTGCGTACCACAAGACCGGTTGCACCGCGAAGACCGCGAAACACACGAGCGCGGCGAAAAGGGTCGCCCGCTGCCGGAACATCGTACTGAGGAGCGCTGCAAGACCGTTCGCTGCGACGAGCGGTACAGCAAGGACCACCAGCACGTTGATCGGCCGGATCAGGACGATGAGGCCGAATAGGGCACCTGCAGCGATGATCCAACGCGGCGAGGTACCAATGCTGAACCGTTGAATGGCCAGTAAGAATGCGGCTACTGTGCTGAAGGTGTACACATGCGACCAGCCGGGCTGGATGGCGGCGTATTGTAGGAGCGGTGTACCGAGCACAAGAGCCACGAGCGTCCAAGCGATCACCGCATCGCGGATGCCCATGGCGCGGAACAGCGCCCGCAAGGCCAACAGGCCCAAGAAGAGGTAGACCCAGGCGCCCACGCCGATGGCCTTCTGTTCGTAGGCGCTCAAGCCATCCTTGGGGCTGTGCGGGTCGTTCAGTGCAAAGGCGTGCCCGATGCCGAACCATGGGGCCATGAGCAAGCTGGTGCCGCAGTAGTACTTGTTGAGCGTGCTGGTGCCGGAGTACTTGACGTAGGTACTGTTGAAGGGCTCGTTGCCCAGATCGCCGCGGATGAAGAGCGCCTGCAGGTAGCCGTAATAGCCGCGGGCATCGCTGCGGATGGTCTCCTTCCAGCCCTGGCCATCGGTGCCGCGCCACAAGCCGAACACGGAGGTGAGCGCCGTGATGAGCACCAGCGCATATACCGTGTAGAGCGATGCGGATCCGCGGTAGGCCATGGTGGGCGAAGTTGCGGCTTCGCGCGGGAAGATCAGCCGAATGAAGGCAGGACCATGGCCGTGAACGTGCAGGCCGCGCCCAACAGCATGCCCATGTGCACCTGTGCGTGTGTGTGGTCGCTAGTGAGCAGGCGCGCGGTGCCAAGCGCACCAGCGAGGCCGACGGCGATGACCAAGGGGAGGAACACCTCCACACCGTGCACGGCTTCCAACGCGAACAACGCGCCCACCAGACCACCGATACCGACCATGTGCGCGCTGATCTTCCACCAGAAGGTGATAAGGGCACTGAGCCCCACCGCACAAAGAATACCGATGAAAAGGGCGTAGGCGATGGGATGGAGTGGTGTGCGGAGGAGCAGGTACAAGGTCATGCCACCATAGAGCAAGGTGGCCAGGTAAGGAGCGATGCGTTCCTCGCGCCGGGGAAGTTCCAGGTCGGTGACAAGCCCCGCGCGGCGCATGAGTAGTACGCTCATCACCGGGAAGATGAAGGTCATCACGGCCACCATGCCGAGCAGCAAGAGCTTGCCGTTGGGCGGCATGAAGTAGGCCACATGGGGGTCCAACCGAAGCATGGCCCACAAGGTGATCAAGGGCATCAGCAAGGGGTGCAGCACGTAGGACAGCAGGCGGGCCGCGAAGTGCATGAGGGGAGGCGCCTAGAGCTCCTTGCGCAAGCGTGCCACGGGGATGTTGAGCTGCTCGCGGTACTTCGCCACGGTGCGCCGTGCGATGTTGTAGCCTTTGTTCTTCAGAAGAGCGGTGAGCTCGTCGTCGGTGAGGGGCTTGCGCTTCTCCTCAGCTTCGATGGCATCCTTCAGGATCTTCTTCACCTCACGGGTGCTCACCTCCTCGCCAGCTTCGTTGGTGAGGCTCTCGCTGAAGAAGTACTTCAGCAGGAAGGTGCCATAGTTGGTCTGCACGTACTTGCTGTTGGCCACACGGCTGATGGTGCTGATGTCCAAGCCCACGCGCTCCGCGATATCCTTGAGGATCATCGGCTTCATCTTGGTCTCATCGCCTGTGAGGAAGAACTCGCGTTGGTGTTCCATGATGGCTTCCATCGTCACCAGCAGGGTGTTCTGGCGCTGCTTGATGGCGTCGATGAACCACTTCGCGCTGTCGAGCTTCTGTTTGATGAATTGGAGCGCCTCGCGTTGGTCCTTGTCCTTCTTGTTGCGGGCGTAGTCCTGCATCATCTCGCGATAGGCGCGGCTCACCCTTAGTTCGGGGGCGTTGCGTCCGTTGAGCGAGAGCTCGAGCTGGCCGTCGATGGCCATCACCGCGAAATCCGGGATGATCTCCTGCGATGGTTTGTCGGTCTCGCGCATGGTGTTCCCCGGTCTGGGGTTCAGGCGCACGATCAGCTCGATGGCTTCCTTCAGCGCCTCCTCATCGATCTCGAGCCGCTCCAGGATGCGGTCGTAGTGCTTCTTGCTGAAGGCTTCGAAGTTCTTGTCCAGGATCTCCTGAGCCACACGCTGTTCCAAGCTGTGAGGCAATCGCTCCACCTGGATCAGCAGGCATTCGCGCAGGTCCCGCGCACCAACACCGGCGGGGTCCAGTGACTGCACCTCGCGCAGAGCCTTCTCCAGTTCGTGTTTCTCGCAGAGCACGTTCTGGGTGAAGGCGAGGTCGTTGACGATGGCGTCGAGTTCGCGGCGCAGGTAGCCATCCTCATCCAGGTTGCCGATGAGGTTCTCGGCCAGCAGCTCGGTGCGCTCATCGATGTCGCGCAGGCTCAATTGCGCTTTCAAATTGTCTTGGAAGGAGGTGCCTCCGGCCAGCGGTATGTCGCGTTCCTCCTCGTCGGGTCCGCTGTTCTGCACGCTCAACTTGTAGTCGGGCGTGTCGTCATCTTGGAAATAATCGCTCAGGTCGAAATCGTCGCGCTCGTTGGCCTCGTTCTCACCCACATCCTCGTTCTCCGCGATCGCCTGCTCTTCCGAAGGACCGTCCTCCTCGTCATGGTCGTCACCCTCTTCGAGAGCGGGGTTCTCCTCGATCTCCTGCTTGATGCGTTGCTCCAGTTCGGCCGTGGGCACCTGCAGCAGCTTCATCAATTGGATCTGCTGGGGCGAGAGCTTTTGCTGGAGCTTCTGGAATAGGCCTTGTTTGAGCATGTCGGGTCAAAAATACGGGGCGCCAGGCACGGGAGGGCGAAAGGAGCGGGACGTTCCATCACCGGACGTCCGCTCACCGAAGGGGCCCGCTGGCTCGATCGTGCCATTTCCAGTGCGGATGTGGTAGCATCTTGCAGCAGCAACCGACACGTTGAAGGACCATATCCCAGCTCCCCATGCCGAGCGGCTCGGTTCCTCACCGCGCTCGTTCGGCTCAAGCTGCGTTCAGTCATGGTGTAGGCCTATCCTGGAGGGTAGTCCGGTCCAAGGCGTATCGGGCACATCTGGTCATGTTGTGATCCATCTTTGACCGGTGAAACGAGCAGCGGCCATTTTTCTCCTGAGCGATCTGCTCGTGGCTTGTGGTGGAACTCATCCAGGCGCGTCCACCGACAATGTAGAGGTCGACACGGTGACCTATCGCGCCGAGTTGGACACAGCTACCGTGCGCCTCCGATCGGGCGAGGTGGACACGGCGGAGGCGCTGGTGCGGCCGCTGATCAGGGCCACGGAAGGCAGGCCCGACCTGCTGAAGCAGCGGCTGAATGCGCTCATGCTGCTAGGGCAGGTGCACAAGCGCCGCTTGCAGTTGGATAGTGCGTTGATCTGTTACGAGGACGCGCTCTTGGGCGCGAGTTTGACGAATGATACGTTCTGGATCAGTGCAGCCTGGGTGAACATCGGTGTGGCGCGCGAGCTCCAAGGAGACTACGCTGGCGCACAAGAAGCGGGTCTGAACGCCTTGCGTTGGAAGGAGGTGCAGGGCGACAGCTTGGGCCTGGCACGGGTGCTGCACAATCTGACCATGCTTTACTGGCGGCGCGACAGCATCGATCAAGCGGTGGCGCTGCTCCAGCGCAGCTTGGCCATCAAGCGCAAGCAGGACACCCTGAGTTTGGTGACGGGGCTGAACAACCTGGGTGTCCTGCTCATCGATCAAGCACGCCACGATACGGCCATCGCGGTGTTGAAGGAGAGTTTGAAGCTGGTGGACGAGCTGGCCGATGGGGCCGAACGGGAGTTGCAGCTTTGCAACCTGGGGCTTGCCTTCGAGCGGGGTGGGAACTTGGATAGTGCTGCGTACTACTACCAGGAAGGGTTGGACCATGCCCGAAGAAGCGGCGACAGCGAGGTGGAGATCGGTTCGCTCTTTGGTCTGGGTGATGTTCGCCGGGCGCAAGGTCGACTAGCCGAAGCACGGCCCTTGTTGGACAGCAGCCTGGCCATCGCCACACGCGTTGGATCGTTGGAGGGCATGAAGGAGGCCCATGCCTCCTTGGTGAACCTCCACGAGGAACTGAACGATCCGGAGTCGGCCTTGGAGCATTTCAGGGCCTACCATGATCTGAACGACTCGCTCATGAATGAGTCCACCCGTGCGGAGATGTCCGAGCTACAACTGCGCTATGACACCGAGCATAAGGACCGTGAGAATGCCGAATTGCGCAGCGCTCAGGAGGTGGCCATGCTTCGTGCTGCTCGGAACCGATGGGTCGCGGTGGGCATCGGTGTGCTGGCCCTCGCCATCGCAGTGATGGCATGGGCCATCGGTCAACGCAACAAGCAGCGGGCACGCCAGCGCGAAGCTGAACTGGAGCAGGAAGCCTTGCGCTTGCAGATGGACCCGCATTTCCTGTTCAACGCGTTGAATACGATACCCGGTCTCTACGCTGGTGGTGATCCTGCGACGGCCAACGACCATGTGGGTCACCTTTCGCGTTTCCTTCGGTTGGTG
>DAOORM010000177.1:0-5147 GCA_035389265.1 Flavobacteriales bacterium
TCAACATCAACGCCCTTTCTCGTGGCAGGTGCACATGCGCCGGCGAAACAACCGATATTGAGAATGGCCTGCGCCCCGAGCAGTGCAGCCGCGAAAAGTGCCACCGGCTCCTCACGCATGATCCCCGTTGCCAGGAAGACCAAGGCCAGCACCGCCCTGATCACACGGGCCAGGTCCCAATTCGTCAACAAGGTTCTCATGGTTGCTAGGAGTTCTGGTAGTTCAGGTGGGTGCGACCACCGCTCAAGACTTGCGCTCCTCCCGTTTGAAGGTGTTCACCATGAGGCCGCCCATGAGCGCTCCATACAAGCTGCTGTTGACCGGACTACTGGTGATGGCACATCCATTGGTGCACCCGAAGTAGTTCCAGTACAACCAACCCAGGCCAGCGCCAATGGCCACGCCCAACGCGGTGATGAGGACAGTGCGTTTCATTTCGTCTTACATGTACTGATCCCGAATGGTGCGTACAAGGGGCAGAAACTCATCAAACTCGTGGCCAGGAACACGACGGCCAGGACCAACAGCACGATACCCAATGTGCCCGGAATAACGCCTGTGAAGTACAAGAACGCGATCACTACTGGAACAACGGTGCGCAGGATACGATCGGTGGATCCCATGTTCGGTTTCATTGTTTCTGGATTTTAGATACCAAAGGTGACCATTCATTCTCGGTAATACGGTGAGGAACATCACCGAGACCCAAAGGCAGAGCCACTAGGTTCGTTATCCAGAACCAAGGACCCATGGACCATTTCCAACTTCTCGTCATCGGTGGTGGCAACGCGGGACTCTCCGCCGCAGCCCACCTGCTCTTGAAAGCACCCAACACCACCGTGGGCATGGTGGAGCCCTCGGAGAAGCACTATTACCAGCCCGCTTGGACACTAGTCGGTGGTGGGGCCTTCGATGTGAAGAAGACCGAGCGGAACGAGGCGGACTTCATCCCCAAAGGTGCGGAGTGGATCAAAGCAGCGGCCGAGACCTTTCAACCGGAAACGAACGCGGTGACCCTGAAGGATGGGCGGGTGCTCACCTATGACCAGTTGCTCGTGTGCCCGGGTATCCAGCTGGATTGGGGTGCGGTGAAGGGCCTTCCAGCCGCCTTGGGCCACGACGGCGTGAGCAGCAATTACAGCCACGCCTTCGCACCATACACCTGGCAGCTGATCAAAGGCTTGAAGAAAGGGCGTGCCATCTTCCACAACCCGCACACGCCGGTGAAGTGCGGAGGTGCGCCACACAAGATCATGTACCTGGCCGCGGATCATTGGCGGATACAAGGGGTATTGAAGGACATCGACATCCAATATTGGAGCGGAGCGGGCAAGCTCTTCGCCGTGCCCCATTATGAGAAGACCTTATTGAAGGTAGTGGAGCGCGGTGGCATCAAGCTGAACTTCATGTGGCGCCTGGAAGAGATCGATGGCCCGGCGAAACGCGCACGTTTCGTCGGTTTCGGTGAAGCGAACAAGGAAGAGGAACGTTGGGTGGAGTACGACATGATCCACGTGACGCCTCCGCAGAGCGCGCCGGACTTCATCAAGAAGAGCCCGCTGGCCAACGCGGCCGGTTGGGTGGACGTGGACAAGCACACGCTGCGCCACAACAAATACCCGAACGTGTGGAGCATCGGCGATGCCGCCGCACTGCCGACCTCAAAGACCGGCGCGGCCATCCGGAAGCAGACACCTACGGTGGTCAACAACATCCTGGCCACCATGGCGAACAAGGCGATGCCAGCGAGCTACAACGGGTACACATCCTGTCCGTTGGTGACCGGATACGGCAAACTCGTGCTGGCGGAGTTCGATTACGAGAACAAACCGCAAGAGACCTTCCCCTTCGACCAGAGCAAGGAGCGTTGGAGCATGTACCAACTGAAGCGCGAGGTGCTCCCACGCATGTACTGGAACTTCATCCTGCGCGGCAAAGCACAAGGGTGACGAAGGTCACGCAGGCCGGTGTCTTTATGTCGTCACTTTGCGGCATGGAAACAACAACGAACATGCCCCGCATCGGCGACCAAGCTCCCGATTTCGAGGCACTCACCACGACCGGTCCGCTGAAGTTCAGCGAGTACATCAAAGGCAGCTGGGCCATCCTCTTCTCCCACCCGGCCGATTTCACACCCGTGTGCACCACCGAGCTCAGCGGCTTCGCGCAGAACAAGGAGTGGTTCGCAGCGCGCAACACCAAATTGATCGGCGAGAGCATCGACAGCATCCACAGCCATGTGGCCTGGGTGCAGGCCGTGCGCGAGAAGACCGGCGTATACATGGACTTCCCGATCATCGCCGACATCGACATGAAGGTGGCGAAGCTCTACGGCATGTTGCACGAGAACGTGAGCAGTACCGCAGCCGTGCGTGCCGTGTTCTTCATCGACCCGAAAGGCATCATCAGGCTGGTGATGTACTACCCGCTGAACGTGGGCCGCAACATGGAGGAGATCATGCGCGTGCTGGAGGCGATGCAGACCGCCGATGCCAACGGATGTGCCATGCCCTTGAACTGGAAGAAAGGCGAGAAGGTGATCGTGCCACCGCCCAAGACCTTGAAGGAACTGGATGCGCGCTTGAACGAGAAGGGGATCGAACTGATCGACTTCTACCTCGCCAAGAAGGAACTACAGCCTGCTTGAACCCGTGCGTGTGAACACAAAGAGAGGCTCCTACGGGAGCCTCTCCTTTTTCGGAACATCGGCTCGCGTGATGATCATTACACAAGACCCGAAAGCTGACGATCATCACGAAAGTGGCGGAAGGCGCGCCGGAATTTTGCGCCATAGGAACACAACAGGCGCGATCGCCTTCACCATTCAACACGCCAACCACCATGACCATCAAACAGATCTACACCGGTTGCATCGCCCATGCGGCGTACTACTTGGAGAGCAACGGCGAAGCGGCCATCTTCGATCCGCTGCGCGAAGTACAACCGTACATCGACCGCGCAACAGCCGATAACGCCAAGATCAAGTACGTCTTCGAGACACACTTCCATGCCGACTTCGTGAGCGGTCACCTAGACTTGACCAAGAAGACGGGTGCCACGATCGTGTACGGACCGACCGCAAAACCCGGCTTCGCAGCACATGTGGCCAACGACGGCGAGGTCTTCAATGTGGGCAAGGCGCAGGTGAAGGTGATCCACACACCGGGCCACACCATGGAAAGCACCACCTACCTGGTGATCGACGAGGATGGCAAGGAGCATGGCATCATCACGGGTGACACGCTCTTCATCGGTGACGTGGGTCGTCCTGATCTGGCACAGCACGTGATCGCGGACCTCACCGAAGACAAGCTCGCCGGTCATCTCTACGATTCACTGCGCAACAAGATCATGCCGCTCAGCGACGACCTCATCGTCTACCCGAACCATGGCGCCGGCAGTGCATGCGGTAAGATGATGAGCAAGGAGACCACCGATACGCTCGGCAACCAAAAGCGCACCAACTACGCCCTGGATCCGAAGCTTACGAAGGAGGAGTTCAAGAAGGCCCTGCTCACCGGACTCACGCCGCCTCCGGGCTATTTCCCGAAGAACGTGCTGATGAACATCCAAGGCTACGAAAGCCTAGACACGGTGATGGCACGCGGCAAAAGGGCACTCGCACCGAACGAATTCGAGGTGGTGGCCAATGAAGAACGTCCGCTCGTCCTCGACACCCGACCTGCTGCGGTGTTCGCCCAAGGGTTCATCCCCAACAGCATCAACATCGGCCTGGACAGCAACTTCGCCATGTGGGTGGGCGAGATGATCACGGACATCAAACAGGAGATCCTCTTGGTGACGGATGCTGGCAAGGAGGAAGAGAGCATCATCCGCTTGAGCCGCGTGGGCTACGACAACACGATCGGTCATCTGTATGGCGGCTTCGATGCTTGGAAGAATGCGGGCAAGGAAGTGGACAGTGTAGCGCGCATCAGCGCGGAGGAATTCGCGGCACGTTACTCCAGTAAGCCCTTGGTGTTCGACGTACGCAAGAAGAGCGAATACGACAGCGAACATGTGGAGGGCGCGATCAACGTGCCCTTGAACCGCATCAACGATCACCTGGCCGAGTTCCCGAAGGACAAGCCCTTCATCGTGCACTGCGCGGGTGGCTACCGCAGCATGATCGCCGCTAGCATCTTGAAGGCACGCGGTTGGGATGACTTCGTGGATGTGGAGAGCGGTTTCGCCGGCATCAAGAAGATCGGTGTGAAGGTCACGGAATACGTGTGCCCCACCACACTGTTGTGACCGGACATCGATCCCATGGAAGGGCCCGGCTTCGGTCGGGTCCTTCGCGTTGATGCATACCCGAAGTACGATACCGCCTCTCGCCCAGCAACGCCACCTGTCGACGTAGGCCGGATCAATGGGTAACTTGCGCACTCGGCTGAACCTAGCTCCATGCGGCGCATCTCGATGATCCCGGTAGACCGGGAGTATAAATTGAAAGAGGAATTGATCCTCCGCGACCACCTGGCCTTGATCCGCACGCGCCTGGCCAACGAACGCACGCTGCTCAGTTACATCCGCTCCACCTTGTACTTGCTTGTGGGTGGCCTGGCCTTGCTTCAGATGGAAGACTTCGGTCGCATCCGTTGGGCCGGTTACACAGCGTTGAGCCTGAGCATCATCTTCGTCCTGTTCGGGATCTACCGGTACATGACCCTTCGTAAGCAACTGAACCGATACTATCCGGTTGGCCCATCACCGATCACGGGGCCGGCGGTGGTGGATCATACGGGAGGGTGATCCAATGCCCCGACCAACTAGTTATGTGGTCAGCTGACTGTTCGCAGAGGTACACGGCTTCCTGAAGCAGCTTTTGTTAAGTCAGGGAGCAACGCATTCATCATTCATAGAACTTTGCGTCCTGATGAATTTCCCTTCACTCCTCATCATCGACGACGAACCCCAGCTGCGCAACATGTTGCAGCGCCTGTTCGTGAGCGAAGGCTACGCTGTGATCACTGCCGAGACCGGCGCCCAGGCCATTCAACGGCTGAAAGCCCAGCGTTTCCATGTTGTGCTTTGCGATGTGAAGTTGCCCGATGCCAATGGGGTGGAACTGACCAGAGCGATCAAGAGTCAGCAGCCTGATGCGGAGGTGATCGTGTTCACGGCGTTCGGCACCATCGGCGATG
>DAOORM010000178.1:0-5131 GCA_035389265.1 Flavobacteriales bacterium
TGCCTTCTTCGGCCAATTTGGTGAGGTCGCGCCCGAAGTTGTCCAGCACGGGCGTCTTGCTCTTGCTATCGCCCTGCTTGCGCGGGGCACCACCACCGCCGCCCTGGAAGCTGCCGCTATCATCGTCGTCGTCATCGGCGCTTTGCGGACCTTGGGCCTTGGGCTTGCTGGTGAAGGTGTCCGGCGCGTCGTTGCCATCGGCCAGGATGGTGTCCACCTCGTGCTTCACGCTCTCATAGTCCACGTGGAACTTGTGCAAGGTGCGCGTGGCAAGGTTGTCCTCGTCCTTCAGCATACTCAGCAGCAAGTGTTCCGTGTCGATGTGCGGGCTCTTGAACAGCTTGGCTTCGAGGAAGGTGATCTTCAACATCTTCTCGGCCTGCTTGATCAAGGTGATCTTGTCCTTGTCGGGCGGACGCATGGCACTGGCGGGTTCCATGGAACCTTCCACCACCTTGCGCAGCTCGTCGATGTCCACCTCCAAGCGTTGCAGGATGCGGATGGCGTTGCCCTCACCCTCGCGGATCAAGCCGAGCAGGATGTGTTCGATGCCGATGTAGTTGTGTCCGAGCCGCAGCGCCTCTTCCCGAGAGAAGGTGATGACGTCGCGGACACGGGGTGAGAATTTGGCGTCCATTCAGTTGGTTTTCTGCTTTAGAAAGCGACTTGGCCGAAGGTGCTTCGCTACCGTGCTAAGTTAAACGTCCGGCCACCGGGGGCAAGCTATTCAACGGGGCAACGGCGGGCTTGTTCCAAGGAACCGCAATTATCCACACGCAAGTGTCGGTTTGTGGAAAATCTAGTGCTACCGGCGTGTGCGATCGGAGTACCTTCGGGCTCCCTTTCCGGGGCCTTGTTCACAAGGACCGGGCCAGGGTGACGAACTGACAGCTATGGCAGAAGGAGAAAAGATCATCCCGATCAACATCGAGAACGAGATGCGCACCGCCTACATCGATTATTCGATGTCGGTGATCGTGAGCCGGGCCCTACCGGATGTGCGCGATGGACTGAAGCCCGTACACCGCCGCGTGCTCTACGGCATGCAGGACCTGGGCGTCTTGAGCAACAGGCCCTACAAGAAGAGCGCCCGTATCGTAGGGGAGGTGCTGGGTAAGTACCACCCGCACGGCGATGGCAGCGTTTACGACGCCATGGTGCGTATGGCCCAGGAGTGGAGCTTGCGCTATCCGCTGGTGGATGGCCAGGGGAACTTCGGCAGCTTGGATGGTGACAGTCCGGCAGCCATGCGTTACACCGAGGCGCGCTTCAAGAAGATCGCCGAAGAGGTGCTGGCCGACCTGGACAAGGAGACGGTGGACATGCGCCCCAACTTCGACGATACCCTGGAAGAGCCCAGTGTGATGCCGACGAAGATCCCGACCCTGCTGGTGAACGGCGCGGCGGGTATCGCTGTGGGTATGGCCACCAACATGCCTCCGCACAACCTGAGCGAGGTGTGCGACGGTATCGTGGCGTATATCCAGGACAAGGAGATCACCACCGAAGGCTTGATGCAGCACATCAAGGGCCCCGACTTCCCAACGGGCGGTGTGATCCTCGGTACCGCCGGCATCAAGGAAGCGTATGAGACGGGCCGCGGCCGGGTTGTCCTGCGCGCGGCGTGCCACATCGAAGAAGACAACAAGACAGGTCGCGAGACCATCATCTGTACGGAGATACCGTACCAGACCAACAAGGCCGTGCAGCTCGTGAAGGGCGTGGCCGACCTGGTGAACGATAAGAAGATCGAAGGCATCAGCGATGTCAACGATTACAGTGACCGCACCGGCATCCGCGTCGCGTACGACGTGAAGCGGGAGGCGATGGGAACCGTGGTGCTGAACCAGCTCTACAAGTACAGCGCGCTCCAGTCCAGCTTCAGCGTGAACAACATCGCGCTGGTGGGTGGTCGTCCGATGCTCCTGGGCCTGAAGCCCATGATCCAGCACTTCGTGGACCACCGCATGGACGTGGTGATCCGCCGCACGAAGTTCGACCTGCGCAAGGCCGAGGAGCGGGCCCACATCCTGGAAGGCTTGCTGATCGCCCTGGACCACTTGGACGCCGTGATCGCGCTGATCCGCGCCAGCCAGACGCCCGAAGAGGCGAAGGACGGCCTGATGGCGCAGTTCGGCCTCAGCGAGATCCAGTCCAAGGCCATCCTGGACATGCGCCTGCAGCGCCTCACCGGCCTGGAGCGCGACAAGATCCGCGAGGAACATGCCGAATTGATGAAGACCATCGCCTACCTGAAGGAGGTTCTGGCGAACGAGGGCTTGCGCCTGAAGATCATCACCGACGAGACCTTGGAGATCAAGGAGAAGTACGGCGACAAGCGGCGCACGCAGATCATCGAGGCCCGCGGCGACATGCGCATGGAAGACCTCATCGCCGACGAAGCGGTGGTGGTCACCATCAGCCACCTAGGTTACATCAAACGCACGGCCCTCACCGAATTCCGCACACAGGGCCGCGGCGGCGTGGGCAGCAAGGGTAGCACTACACGCGATGAGGACTTCCTGGAGCACCTCTTCGTGGCCACCAACCACAACTACCTGCTCATCTTCACCCAGAACGGCAAAGTGTTCTGGATGCGGGTGTACGACATCCCTGAGGGCAACCGCCAGAGCAAGGGCCGCGCGATCCAGAACCTCGTGCAGCTGGAAGGCGGCGACAAGGTGGTGGCCTACCTCAACGTGGACGACCTCACCAGCGAGGAGTACGTGAACAGCCACTTCGTGGTGCTGTGTACCAAGAAAGGCATCATCAAGAAGACCACCCTGGAGGCGTACAGCCGTCCGCGCGCCAATGGCATCATCGCCGTGGGCATCCGCGAGGGCGACGAACTCCTGGAGGCCAAGCTCACCACGGGCAAGAGCCACATCATCCTGGCCAGCAGCGACGGGCGGGCGGTCCATTTCGAAGAGGAGGATGTGCGCCCCATGGGCCGTGGTGCCAGCGGCGTTCGCGGCATGAACCTCGAAGGCGGCAGCGAGAGCAACGAGGTCGTCGGCATGATCGCCGTGAACAAGGAGGAACTCGCCACCCGCCAGGTGCTGGTGGTGAGCCAGAACGGCTACGGCAAGCGTTCGGCCATCCTCGATGAGAAGGGTGAATACGAATACCGCCTGGTAAGCCGTGGTAGCAAGGGTGTGAAGACCATCCAGGTGACGGAGAAGACCGGTGCCTTGGTGGCCATCAAGGACGTGAAGGAAGATGACCAGCTGATGATCATCAACCGCAGCGGCATGACCATCCGGATGGGACTGGACGAGCTGCGCGTGTTGGGCCGGGCCACCCAAGGGGTGCGCCTGATCGAACTGCGCAAGAACGACCAGATCGCAGCTGTGGCCAAGGTGGATGGCGACCTGAAGGAAGACGAGCAACCCGAAGCCGGCGAAGGCGCGGCGGACGGCACCGACCCGGAGGAAGGAAGCACCGGGGATGACAGTGGCACGGAAGTGGATAACGCATAGCAAAGACGAACCAGTAAACGATGAAGCACGCAGTACTGAGCGGAGCGCTGTTGTTGAGCTTGGGCCTGAGCGCCCAGAACTCCAACGTGGTAAGCGCCTACAATTACATGCAAGATGGCGACCTGGCCAAGGCCGTGGAGTTCATCGAGCCAGCCACCCAGGATGCCAAGACGGGCGCCGCTGAGAAGACCTGGCGTTACCGGGGCGATATCTACCGGCTCATCGTCATGGGCGAGGACGCGGCTGTCAAGAGCGCCTTTCCCGATGCGTTGGACAAAGCTGTGGAGAGCTACCTGAAAGCCAACGAGTTGGACACCAAGGGCAGCTACAAGATCGAGAACGTGAAAGCGCTCGGGGCGTTGCAAGGCCTTTCCCTGAACACAGGGAACGACGCCTTCACCGCGAAGAACTACGACGCGGCCATCGCGAACTACGCCCGCTCGGAGAAGATCGCCAAAGCCTTCGGCGTGGCCGATACCAACGCCATCTTCAACTCGGCCTTGGCCTATGAGTCGAAAGGTGATGCCGCCAACGCCATCGCGCGTTATCGGGAGGCCATCGCCGCTGGCTACAACAAAGCCGAGGTGTACCGCTACATCGCCAGCCTGCAGCGCAAAGGCGACGACCTGAACGGCGCGATCACCACCATCGGCGAAGGGCGCACGAAATTCCCGGACGACAAGGAGCTGATCCTCGATGAGATGAGTTACCTACTGGCTGCCGACCGTTCGGCTGAAGCCGAGGAAAGCGTGAAATTGGGTCTTTCCAAAGACCCGAACAACGCGGTGCTCTGGTCCATCCTGGCCAGCTTGTATGACAAGAAGGCATCGGACGCCAAGGAGGAGGCCACCATGGTGGAATGGTACACGAAGGCCGAGGAAGCCTACAAGAAGAGCATCGAACTGGATCCCAAGTTCTTCGACAGCTACTTCAACATCGGCGTGTTGTACAACAACCGTGCGGCCTTCGAGTACGAGAAGTGCAACAAGATCAAGAGCGACACGGAGTACACCAAGTGCAAGACGGTGGCCGACGACATCTATGTGAAGGCCATTCCTTACTTCGAACAGGCGCACGACCTGAAGGGGGACGATGTGCAGACCATCCAGCAGCTGATGAAGCTGTACGCCAAGAACGGCGACCAGGAGAAGTATGCCAAGATGAAGGGCCTGCTGGGGAACTGATACCGAACAGTAGAACAGGAGTGAGCCGGGCGGAAGTCCGGCTCATTCATTTTACGGGGATCTCGGTCCCGGGATCTGGGCTCAGACGCCAAGCCTTTGAATGGAACAGGGCAGCGGTCGCGGACATCCATCGGGCTGCGGAGTTAGGGATACGCTTGACCAGACCAGGCAAGGTCAAATAGGGGGCGGAGTCAAGAGAAGAAGGAAGTGCCAGTGAAGTTCTGATGGGGTGGTATCCAGCCCAGTACAACTTTACATAATATAAATTATGCGCCAATTGGATTGAATTCAAGGGAGCTTGGTTCCTTCAAGCGGATCCGCTCAATCCCTTCCATGGCCAATTGCCCGTTGTACATCTCCAAACCTTCGAACGGATCATTGCTGATCAGCCAGGGTCCGTCGAGATCGGCTAGGTCCGCCAAGTGCTGCAAGCTCGCCATGGCGCCACAGCCGAGCGTGCTTTCGCTC
>DAOORM010000179.1:0-5104 GCA_035389265.1 Flavobacteriales bacterium
CTTGAAGCAATACCAGAAGGCGAAACAGGCCACCGAGCAGATGGGTATCCAGGCCAGGATGCCGTTCGACCTGGTGATCCGGTAAATGAACCGTTGGCGAGCGTAGCTCGCGATGACCGGCTTCGGAGCCTACAAGGGAATAGAACCACGAAGGGCCGCAGTTTCCTGCGGCCCTTCGCTTGCCCTAACGATCAGTTCACTAACCAAAACCTGACTGTTGAACGGCGGGTTCCGCTGGAAGGTTACACGACGGGGTTCATGGGGTCCACCAGTACATGGAAACCACTGTGGTTCCGGACATTGAATACCCTTCCATCCTCGAAAAGCAGGTATTGCCCCTTGGCACCGAGGAGCTTCCCCGAGAGCACCGGCACCTTTTCCAAGGAAACGCTGGCCACTTTGGGCGGGTAGGCCAGCACGGGGTAGTGGATATCGAGCGGCTGCTCGTCCGTCAACAGGTATTGCTGCAGGTCCTCGCGTAAGATGGCTTGCGCCTTCTGCCGAGCCTCGAACAGGGCCCCATGATCCGTGGGCACCAACTTGAGCATGGCCCGCCAGTTGGTGCGATCGGCGAAGATGCGCTTGAGGTCCACCTCGATGAGCCCGGCCAATTGGCGATACGGTACCCGAGCGATGACGAGCGCACCCACGGCCCCTTGATCGATCCACCGCACGGGGACCTGCGTGCTCCGGGTGATGCCCACCTTGATACCACCCGTGTAGCTCAAGTAGACGACGTGTTCGGTGAAATGGTGGTCACGCTCCCAGTCGGGGTCGCGCCCTTCGCCCAAATGCGCCCGGCAGAGTTCTGGTCGCACGATGCACTCGGCCGCCTCGGGCGCGTTCTGCAGGCAGGGATAACAGAATCCTTGGGCGAAGAGCTTCTTCACCCGACGCCCGCAGCTCACACAGCTGAGCACACCGGTGGCGCGCAGCGTGAACGAGCCGCCGATGTAGGGCGCCAGCTCGATAGGACCATCGGCTAGGGGCAGTGCATAAGTCACCGAACCATCGAAGCCGGCGAGCATCTTGCGCAGGGGTGAACCATCGCTCATTGGAAGCTGTGCGTATCTTTTGGGCTGAAGATAGGTCCCCCAACGAACCTCCCACCCTTTCTTCGTCGCCGTGAACGCCCTCGTCTCCTTCCTGATCAAGAAGCGGCTGCAGCAGATCGAGCTGTTCCGCGAGAACCCGCGTATGGCCCAGCTCGAGGTGTTCCACCACCTGGTGCAGACCGCCCGCTACACCGAGTGGGGGCGCAAGCACGGCTATGAGGAGATCGCCGACCCGGACGAGTTCCGGGCACGGGTGCCGATCCAGGATTACGAGGACGTAAAGCCCTTCGTGGCCCGCTTGCGCAAGGGTGAACAGAACCTGCTCTGGCCCACCGACGTGCGGTGGTTCGCCAAGAGCAGCGGCACCACGAGCGATCGTAGCAAGTTCATCCCCGTGAGCCGCGAAGCGTTGGAGGATTGCCACTACAAGGGTGGCAAGGACCTCATCGCCTTCCACTACCAGCAGTTCCCCGAGAGCAAGTTGTACCAGGGCATGAGCTTGGTGGTAGGCGGCAGCAGCACGTTGGAACAATTCCGCGCCGACGCCTACAGCGGTGACCTCAGCGCCATCATCATCCGCAACCTGCCCATGTGGGTGGAGGTGCGGCGCACCCCGGTGATCGAGACCGCGCTGATGGAGAACTGGGAGGAGAAGATCGAACGCATGGCGCGCGAGACGATGCGCGAGGATGTTCGCTGCATCGCCGGTGTGCCTTCGTGGACCTTGATCCTGTTGCACCGCATCCTGGAGCTCACCGGCAAGAAGAACATCCTGGAGGTGTGGCCTAACCTCGAACTCTTCATGCATGGCGGTGTCAGCTTCAGGCCCTACCGGGCGCAGTTCGAAGCGCTGATCCCCTCGCCCACCATGAACTACCTGGAGAGCTACAACGCTTCGGAGGGGTCCTTCGCTATCCAGGACCGCCATGGTGCGGACGATATGCTGTTGATGCTCGACTATGGCATCTTCTACGAGTTCATGCCGTTGGAAGAGGTCGGGAAGAGCACACCACGCACCCTGCTGGTACACGAGGTGGAGCCGGATGTCTCCTACGCCATCGTGATCAGCACCAACGGTGGCCTATGGCGCTACATGCCCGGCGATACGGTGCGCTTCACCAGTGTGAAACCCTACCGTGTGCAGGTGAGCGGCCGCACGCGCAGCTTCATCAATGCCTTCGGTGAGGAACTGGTGGTGGAGAACGCCGACAAAGGGATCGAGGCTGCCTGCCGCGCCACCGGAGCGGTGGTGAGCGAATACACGGCCGCACCGGTGTACATGGACACGGATGCACGCGGCGGTCACGAATGGGTGATCGAGTTCAGCACCCCACCGGATGATCTCGACGCTTTCGTGCGCACCATGGATGGCACCATGCGCAGCATCAACTCCGACTATGACGCGAAACGCCGCGGCGACATGGCCCTACGCCCACCGATCGTACATGGCGTGCCGCCTGGCACGTTCTATGCGTGGATGAAGCAGCGCGGCAAGCTCGGCGGCCAGAACAAGGTGCCACGGCTCAGCAATGATCGTTCCTTTATCGACAGCCTGCTCGCGCCCGTACCGGCATGACCTCCGCACGCACATTCCTGATCGCCTTCGGCATGCTACTGACCTGTGGTGTTGCTGGACAGTACAAGCCCGTGATCCTAGGTCCCGTGGATGCCTTCACCACTGACGAAGTGGGCAACATCTACGTCCTGCGCGGCGATGTGCTTGAATTGTACAACGCGGAGGGCGCCTCGTGGCTGCGCAACAGCGTGAAGACCTTCGGACGCATCAGCAGCATCGATGCATTCTACTCCCTCAAGCCAGTGATCTTCTCGCAAGAACAGGGACAACTGGCCGTGCTCGACAACACCTTGAGCATGCAAGGCAGCGTCCTCAGCCTTCCACGGAACGGCTACCCGCAAGTGGTGCTCGCTTGTGCCAGTGTGCAGAACGGCTTCTGGTTCTTCGATCAACAGGAACTGGAGTTGATCCGGGTGGATGCGCAGTTGCGTAAGCTGGCCAACACGGGCCGGTTGGATCAGTTGCTCGGCTTCACCGTGAGCCCAGTAGCCATGCAGGAGTTCGATAGCCGACTCTATGTGAACGACCCAGTCCATGGCCTACTCGTGTTCGATGTGTTCGGCACGTATATGCGCACGATCCCGCTGACGGAAGTCACCAGCTTCGAGGTACGAGGTGAGGCGTTGTATTTCGTGCAGGGCGGCGAAGCTCAGGTCTACGATATGCGGTCGTTCGCGATCGCTCCCATTCCGATGCCCGATGCGTTGAAGAGTGCTATGCTCGACCTGCGCGTGGAGCGCGGACGGTTGTACATACGCACGGCTGAAGGCATCGTCATCCTCGAGGTGGCCTCGGGGCGTTGACCCCAGTGAGGATCCCACGACTTTTCCACAACGCGCATGCGGTCGGGGGGTGCGGGTATCTTCGCACCTGCTCGCCGTTAGCGAGCCCCTTTCCAGTACACTCCTCATGCATATCGCGATCGCAGGCAACATCGGCTCCGGCAAGACCACCTTGACCCAACTCCTGGCCAAGCACTACAAGTGGGACCAGTTGCAGGAGGCCGTGGACAACAACCCGTACCTGTTCGACTTCTACAAGGACATGCAGCGGTGGAGTTTCAACCTGCAGATCTTCTTCCTCAACTCGCGATACGAACAACTGATCGATATCCGACGCAGTGGCCGCAATGTGATCCAGGATCGGACGATCTACGAAGATGCGTTCATCTTCGCCCCCAACCTGCATGCCATGGGCCTGATGACCACGCGTGACTTCGAGAACTACTTCCGCCTGTTCCAGAACATGGACCACTCGATCACGCCGCCAGACCTGATGATATACCTGCAGGCACCGGTGGATAAACTGGTGAAGCAGATCAGCGAGCGCGGCCGCGACTACGAGAACAGCATCAGCATCGACTATCTGAAGCGGTTGAACGAACGCTATGAGGCGTGGATCCAGACCTACGACAAAGGCAAATTGCTGATCATCGATGTGGAGGACAACAGCTTCCACAAGGATCCCGAAGACCTCGGCAAGATCATCAGCCGTATCGATGCGGAGATCCATGGCCTATTCCCCATGGAGACCGCCAGCCCCAAGCCGGAGGTGAAGGTGATCAACTTGGGCAAGCCGGCGCCGAGCAATGGCAAAGCGGTTCCAAAAGTGGCTGCTAAACCCGCGAAGAAGACCGAGGTCAAGGTGACCAAGTCCGGAGCGAAAGGCAAGGACATCCCGAAACCTGCGGCGAAGAAAGCGGCCAAGAAGCGCTAGTCCTCCACCCTGAACAAAGCAGCCCTGCCTTCCGCGTTCCTGCGGATCGGCGGGGCTTCACTTTTCCGAGCGGCCGGAAGAGATGAGGCATTCACATGTGGTATCGATCCGATCGCGTTCGGCTCTCGTAGATGACCATGACCTCATGGAGCAACTCTTAACCCATCGATATCATGAACAGGACTACTCGACCCGGCCTTACGCTTGTCTGCTTGGCAAGCATACTTCTTGCACCCAGCCTGTATGCCACCACCCGCACAGTCTCGAACTCCGATGACTCCGGTCCGGGATCGTTGCGAGCCGCGATCATGGCTTCTGAGACCGGCGACTCGATCGTGTTCTCGCCGAACACGAATGGCGTTCCGATCCTGCTCACCACGGGTGAGCTACTCATCAATGAAGACCTCACCATTGTTGGCAACGATACCACGAACACGGTGATCAGTGCAGGAATGACGAGCCGGATCTTCAGCATCACCGGGGGTGTGAGCGTTGAGCTGCGTGGTGTAGCGATGCTCATGGGACAAGCTGATGATGGCGGTGCCCTGCACGTCGCCGGTTCCGAGGTCATCCTACGCGATGTCGCGATCCATCACAGCATGGCCATGCTACGCGGTGGAGCCATTTTCGCTACAGGCGGAACCTTATGGATCAGCGGGTCGGAACTAGCCTGGAATAGCGCAGCCGGCGCTGCAGCCACCGAAGGTGGTGGTGCCATCTTCAACGTGGACAACATGCTAACGGTGGAAGGCATGAG
>DAOORM010000180.1:0-1275 GCA_035389265.1 Flavobacteriales bacterium
GCTCGTTCAGTTCGGTGGCGATGCGGAGCCTTTCCGCGTCAAGTACATCGGCATCGTAACGGCTCCCCGTCCTTATCTCGCTCGCCCCCCAGCTGCGTTCCACATAGGATCGTATCGCAGGGTCATCCACCTCGAACCGGATGTTCCGGAGCTTGTACTGAGGGCCTGCCGTGACCAGATAGGCCACCTCGGCTTTCGGGCGCTTGTAGGGCTTGCCACGGTTGGTACTGAAACGCCCAGGAAGCCTGGCCCAGATCGTCCGTCGGTTGTAATGGACCGTGTCCTTCACCTCCGCCCTGAACCAGCCCTCTTTGTGCATGTACGACCGGATCTGCCCACGCGACCGTTCGGTCAGTGCGGAGTCCAGGATCACGGGTGGTTCGCTGTTGCGTTCGCGCGTGGCCTTGTCACAGCGCTTCGTATTCCTGCCCTTGGCCGCTCGGCGCACATTCCGCTCAGCGCAGAGGCTATCCTTCGCCATACGCTTGGCTTGGATCACATCGGGGTCGCGAACGTTGTACAGCCAGAGGTAGAACGGGATGCCCAGGATCCGCTTGTTGGGCTTCTGCTTCAAGATGCCCAGCAATTCATCCGTGGGCACTTGAGCTTCGTCCGCGAGGATCGCCTGGGCCTTCAGCAGGTGCTCACCTTGGGCCACGCGCTTGGTGGGGTCACATCCGATCAGGGCGACTGCCGTCACCAATGCGGCCACGATATGGCTGAAGCTGTTCCGCAAGCGGAGCGTGAGGCTGCCTAATTTGCGCCCCGCGCGGCGTATCACCGGATGGGCAGCGCCAAATATACCCGACCTGTGAGCACCAAGGAGTTGCTGAAGCATGCCCGCTCCCTTCAGCAAAAGAAGTTCCGCGACCTGCACGGCGAGTTCCTAGTGCAGGGGCCGAAGGTGGTCGGAGAACTCCTCTCGAGCGGTTGGCCCGTGGTGGAAGTCCTCGCCACCGACGCGATGGCCGAACGCCTCGGTCTGCGGAACGCTGTGATCGTGCCCCAACATGAGTTGGATCGTGTGGGCACGCTGGAGTCTGGCAACGAGGTGGTGGCCATTGCCAGGAAGCCGACCGAGGTTCATGCGGCACCTGCAGGCCCCGAGGAGCTCATCATCGCGCTCGACGGCATCACTGATCCTGGCAACCTCGGCACCGTCGTGCGCATCGCGGATTGGTTCGGTGTGAAGCGCCTATGGTGTGCCCAAGGCAGTGTCGATGCGTTCAATCCCAAGACGGTGCAAGCCAGTATGGGCGCGCTGTTCCGCGTGTC
>DAOORM010000180.1:1375-5022 GCA_035389265.1 Flavobacteriales bacterium
ACCCGTTGGCCGTCCATCGCGGCGCTTACGATCCCGCCCGCGTAACCAGCACCTTCACCGCAGGGGTAAAGCCCCGCCACTTCCACATGTTCCAAGGTCTCGCGATCGCGAGGGATGCGCACCGGCGAGCTGGTGCGCGATTCAACGGCCACCACTACGGCCTCGTTCGTGCGGTATCCCCGGATCTTCTTGCCGAACTCCTTCAGACCAGCGCGGAGCCGGGTCGCCACTTCGGCGGGTAACAGTTCATCCAAGCGGAAGGGGACGATCCCCGGCGGATAACTGCAAGCGGGCACGTCCTGTGATGCCCGGCCTTGGATGAAGTCGTCCATGCGTTGTGCGGGGGCGCTTTGTCGCATACCGCCCGCTTTCCACGCCGCTTGTTCCACGGCGCGTTGGTAGTGCATGCTCGCGAGCGGGTCGTTCGCTGTGGAAGCCTTGGCGAGCTCCACACCGGAAAGGCCCACCACGATGCCCGAGTTCGCGAACGGATTGTTGCGCTTGCTGGGGCTCCATCCATTGGTGACCACCTCGCCGGGTGCCGTGGCGCATGGAGCGATGATACCGCCAGGGCACATGCAGAAGGAATACACGCCCAGGCCCTCCACTTGTTGCACCAAGCTATAGCTCGCGGGGGGCAGATAGGGGTCGCGGACCTGGCAATGGTACATGGCCGCGTCGATGATGGACTGCGGATGTTCGATGCGCACGCCCAGTGCGAAGTCCTTGCGCTCGATCCGTATCCCTTGCGCGTGCAAGCGCTCGAACACGTCACGTGCGGAATGTCCCGTGGCCAGTACCACCGCATCTGCCCGGTAGGTGGTCCCATCCGCAGTGCGTACGCCACGGATCCGGCCGTTCTCCACCTCGAAATGGTCCACCCGGCGACCGAAGTACACCTCACCACCCGCTGCGATGATCGCCTCGCGCATCGCGGTGATGATGAGTGGCAATTTGTTGGTGCCGATATGCGGATGCGCGTCCACCTGGATATCAGGCGACGCACCGAAATGCACCAGCGTGCGCAGGACCGATGCGATATCACCGCGTTTGTGGCTGCGCGTGTACAATTTGCCGTCACTATAAGTGCCTGCACCACCTTCGCCGAAGCAGTAGTTGCTGTCGCCATCCACCACATGCTCGCGGTTGATGACGGCAAGATCACGCCGGCGCGCCCGCACGTCCTTGCCGCGCTCCAGAATGATCGGGCGCAGTCCGTTCTCGATGCACCGCAATGCAGCGAAGAGCCCGGCTGGCCCACAACCGATCACGATCACAGGGGCCGCTGCATGCACATCGGGCAAGTGCAAGGGAGGCTCTACCTCATGTACATCCTCATCGCTCACCTGCACGCGCAGGCGGATCAACGGTTGTTTGCTCCGTGCATCGATGGAACGTTTCAGTACCTGCGCGGAGACCACCCGGTCCACCGCCACTGAAGCGGCTTCAGCAGCGGCTTCACGTATAAGGACCGGATCCGATGCTTCGCGCGGCGGAAGCGCGATGTCCACCACCTTCTCCATGGATCAGCCCTCGAACGTGAAGGTGAGCACCCACACCTTGGAGCGAAGGCTCTGGATCGGTGTGCTGAAACGCGTGCCGTCGTCCACCAGCAGGTTCGGAATGCCGAAGGCGGCTTTCAATTCGATCCCGAACTTGAAGTAGGTGAGGAACATATCCATGCCCCCGCCCACTTCGGCCGCGTAGTCGTACTTGTCCAGCTTCACCACGATCTCATCGTCCAGGGAGTTGTTCACGTCCTTCTGGCTGGCCATGTCGATGGAGAACTTTCCACCACCGATGAGGTACACCGCGAAATTGTTGATGCGGGCGCTCCGATACTTCATCAGCAAGGGGAATTCCATGTAGGTGCTTTCCACCGACTTCTGGAAATATTTCGTGGTCTGATCAGGTTCGCGGAACGAATACGTAAGGATCCGCTCCTGGAAGGAAAGGCCGGGGGAAAAACGGAAGCTCAGGAACGGGTTCACGTTCAACGAAGCCATCATGTTCAGGTTGAACCCCGGCTGCTTCGTGTGGTTCAAGACCAACAGCGAGTCCACGAAGGGCGACCGCGGGTCCAATACCATCTGGAAGTCGCTCGTGTTGTAGCCGAGGTGGAAGCCGAAGTGGAACCGGTGCAGGTCGAAGTTCGGCAGGTTCTCCACCTTGATCCCCTTCTGGGCCTGCACGCCTATGAGGCCAGCGATGAAGGCCAGGGAGAGCACGAGGTGCCGCAGGGATGTTCGCATCACCATGGCAACGAAAGTACGGGTCGATCCGTGTGTGGCACTGCTACTTGCGCGTGCTGTAGATGGTGGCGATGCCTCCGGTCACCGTGCGCGCCTTGGCTTCACGCCCACCGACCGCCGTCAGCAAGGCCACGAAACGCGGGCCTTCCGGGAAGGCGTCCACGCTCTTTGGCAGGTAGGTGTACGCTGCGCTGTCCTTGCTCACCAGCCGCCCCACGAAGGGCATCACCCGGTGGAAGTAGAAGCGGAAGAGTTGGCGCATGGGCGTGCGCGTCGGCTTGGAGAACTCCAGCACGAATAGGCGCCCACCAGGCCGCAGCACACGCAGCATTTCGCGGAGTCCGCGCTCCAGGTCCTCGTAGTTGCGCACGCCGAAGGCCACGGTCACCGCATCGAAGCTGCCGTCCGCGAAGGGCAGGGCGGTGGAGTCGGCTTGTTGCAGGGTGATGCGCTGCTTCAAGCCCTTCTCCTCGATCTTCACGCGACCGTAGGCCAACATGCCGTCGGAGATGTCCACGCCGGTCACATGGCCAGCCACTTTCGAAGCTAGGATAGCCAGGTCCGCGGTACCGGTGGCCACATCCAGCAATTTCTCCACAGGCTCCTGCGCCACCATACGGATCACCTGGCGTCGCCAGCCTTGATCGATGCCCATGGAGAACACGCGGTTCAACAGGTCATACTTCGGACTGATCGCATCGAACATGCGCTCCACCTGCTCGCGCTTGGAGCCATCGCTGGCATAGGGTGTCACGCTCATGGGAGTACTGCGGCCTGCGCGGCTTCGCGGCGGAAACGCTCGGGATCGATCGGTACCACGCCCACTTCTTCGCACACCAGGCCACCGGCCAGGTTGGAGAGCGCGGCGATGTGTTGCAACGGCAGGCCTTGCGCCATGGCCAAGGTGGCCACGGCGATCACGGTGTCACCGGCACCGCTCACGTCCACGATCTTGCGTGGATGGGCGGCCAAATGGTGTTCGCCCTGTGCATCGTGGGCGTAAACCCCATGCTCGCTCAAGGTCACCATGGTGGCGGTATTGCCGAGTTCCTGTTCAAGGCGCGCTACGGCGCTGCGTACGCTGCCCATGTCGGCACCGTTCACATCCACCTTCAGGCCTTCGCGCAATTCCTTCACGTTCGGTTTGAACAGGGAAACACCGCGGTACCGCAAGAAGTTCTTCAGCTTGGGATCCACCGCCACGGGGATGCCCACCTGCGCGGCGAGTTCCAGCGTTCCTTCAATGGTGCGCGGGGTGAGCACCCCTTTGTTGTAGTCCTCGATCACCAGTGCGGCTGGCCGGCGGTAGCTGATGGTCTCCTCGATGCGCTTCAACACGGCGTCCTCGTCGGCAGGGGTGAGGTCCGCTGTGGTCTCCTCATCCACGCGCACCAC
>DAOORM010000181.1:0-5017 GCA_035389265.1 Flavobacteriales bacterium
GATTCCCCGTTCTTGTTGGAGATAAGCACAGATGGTGGGGCCACCTGGCCTACGGTCATTTTGGCCAACGAAGGTCTACCTCGTAACCAAGGGGCTCCTGGCACGAATACACCGAACGCCACCACGGAGACCCGTCGGTTCAGCCTCTATCCCTATATAGCGGATGCACCGGGCAACGTTCGGTTCCGCTTCCACCACAACGGGCAGGAAGCCGGCTCCTCGCATTATTACTGGCAGATCGACGATGTGCGGATCGAGACACTACCAGAATACGAAGTGCGGATGAACTACGCATATACTTCCACAACAGGAACCGGTGAGGAATACGGTCGGATCCCTATCTCCCAGTTCCCTCCGATCATGAACATCGGCGCTGAAGTGTTGAACTACGGCAGCGCGCCTCAGACCAACGTTTCCGTACAGTGCATCATCCGTGATGCCAGCAATACCGAGGTTTTCGAGGAGACCATTCTGGTCGGTGAGCTGGCAACGAGCGCATCATCGGTCGCTGATGCATTTGTGAATCTTCCGGGCTTGGGTTTCGGAGTCTACGAAGCCACCTTCACCATTCTCAGTGATCAGATCGATCTCGACCTCGATGTGACCAACAACTCGTTGAAGCGGCAATTCGAGATCTCCCCGGAACAATATTCGATCGATGCCCTTGGAATGCATCCTACCGGAACCGAAGTACAGGAGCAGCTGGGTACGTCTTCCTTCACCAACAATGCCACGATTAATGTGCTGACCATGTACGAGATCACGGCCGCTACCCAAGCCCAAAGTGTTACTGTGATACTCGGTAGCAACTCCAGGGCGGGAAGCGCGGCAACGATCGAGGTGTTCATGCTCGATACGGCCGATGTGCTGGGCACCCCATCGAACATCAGCTCACCGATAAATGGGATCGGCTCGGAACCGGTATCACTCACCGCAAGCAACATCAGTGATCGCGGGGTCACCATTCCCTTCGAAGCACCGATCAACCTTGCTCCTGGAGCATACTACGTTTGCGCGAGGATCTCCGGATCCGGAACGACCACCGCCTCCGACGCCGAGGTCTTCATCGCGGATGACAATACGGTGCCGCAGCCAGGTCTTTCCAGCATGATCTACCTACCCGTCGATTTCAATGACGACGGCACCGAAGGACCGCACTTGTATTCCAACGGTAATGCATCAGCTGTACGACTGAACGTTTCACCCATTGTGAGTGTGGATGAAGTGAGCACGAGCCCAGCCATCACAGTTTTCCCCAACCCCACCAACGGCTTGCTCAATATCGCCAGCGATGCACAAGGTGTTTCGATCGTTGAAGTGATAGACCTGGTGGGTGCCAACGTGCGCACCACCTCGTTCAAAGGCAGCACCGTGGTGGATCTTTCCGGTCTGGCACAAGGACTTTACAACGTTCGTGTGAGCAACGGGGCACATAGCAAAGTAGAGCGTATCACGCTTCACTAAGGCTTATCCCCAGCAGAACAATGCCCCTTGGAGCCAGGCTCCAAGGGGCATTTTCGTTGCGTGTGGTTCAGCTACGGCCGGTCATGGCCTTCTTCACCTGCCGCATCAGTCCGCCAGCGAAGATGAACTCGTTCAGCTCCTTGTTGTCGCTGTTCAAGAGCTCCTCTTTCGTCCCCTCCCACCACTTGCGCCCCTGATTGATGAAGATGATGTTCTCACCGGTCTCCATTACCGAGTTCATGTCATGGGTGATGACGATGGTGGTGATGTCGAATTCCTCGGTGATCTCCTTGATCAGGTCATCGATCAGGATGCTGGTCTGCGGATCGAGACCGCTGTTCGGCTCATCGCAGAAAAGATACTTCGGGTTCATGGCGATGGCCCGGGCGATGCCCACCCGCTTCTGCATACCGCCGCTCAACTCCGCGGGGTATAGATGATCCTTGTCCAGGATGTTCACCCGTTTCAAGCAGAAGCGGGCGCGTTCCTCCATTTCCCGTTTGCTCATGGTGGCGAACATCTGGAGCGGGAACAGGACGTTCTGGATCACACTGAGGCTGTCGAACAAAGCGCTGCCTTGGAAGAGCATGCCGATCTCCTGGCGTACCTCCTTCATCTGATCCCGGTCCATGTCGTGGAACGAACGTCCCTCGTAAAGCACTTGGCCTTCTTCAGGAACGTGCAAACCCACGATACACTTGGCCAATACGCTCTTGCCCGAGCCGCTCTTACCGATGACCTGGTTCACCTTGCCGCGTTGGAAGACGGCATTGATATCGGTGAGCACCTGGGTGGTGCCGAAACGCTTGCTGAGCCCCTTCACTTCGATCATATCAACAGGATCTGGGTGAGGGCGTAATTGACGATGAGGATCACCACGTTGCTGTAGACAACAGCCTGCGTGCTGCTGATACCCACCTCGCGTGTGCCACCGCGAGTATAGTACCCTTGGTAGGCCGAGACCGTGGCGATGATGAACGCGAAGACCACGGTCTTGATCAGGGCGTAGGTGACGTGGTAGGGGATGAATCCGGTCTGGATGCCTTGGAGATAATCCGTGGCGCTGACGATGCCGGTGGCGGTGCCGGCGATGTAGCCGCCGAAGATGCTCAGGAACATGCTCACCATCACCAGGAACGGGTTGATGAGCATGGAGGCCAGGATCTTGGGAAGAATGAGGTATCCGGCAGAATTCACGCCCATGATATCCAATGCGTCGATCTGTTCCTTCACGCGCATGGAGCCGATCTCCGCCGCGATGTTCGAGCCCACCTTGCCGGCCAGGATGAGCGCGATGATGGTGGGGCTGAATTCCAGGATAGTGCTCTGGCGGGTGGCGAAGCCGACCACCCAAGCTTGGATCAGCGGGCTATCGATGTTCGTCTTGGTCTGGATGGTGATCACCGCCCCCATGAAGAAGGAGAGCAAGCCAACGATCCCCAGGCTCTTCAGACCAAGCAGGTCCATTTCCTCCACGGTACGGCGCCAGTAGATGGAAGCGCGTTCTGGCCTGCTGAAGGTGTCCTTCAACAACAGGAAGTACCTGCCGATGTGCCCGATGATGCCCATGAGCGGGCTAAAATAGGCCCTGGCATACAAGGCGCGGGCAGCAGACCGTTGTAGTTTCGCACACGATGATGGGCCCAAGACCGAAATGGCCTCGTTCCAAAGGCACTGCGTTCCTGTTGGTGATCGCAGCCGTATCGGCCTCATGCAGCTCCCAACCGGCGAAATACCGGCATTCCAACGATTGCAAGTGCCCGAAGTGGAATTATGTACCCAAGCCCCCTGCCGATTCGGAGCGCGCCGGGGCTCATCCGCCCGCCACCCCCTATTATTGCGGCATCGGTAGCCATTCTTGAAGCTTCCACTTCGTCGTGCCGCGTCTTTCCACCACCGATCCTGAATTGCTGCGGAAGTACATTCCCAGTGCCGCCTGGCCCGTGGTGCTCAGCTGGCTGCGGAACAACCCGATCCAAGTGCGGATCTCACGGCCGCGGCAGACCAAATTAGGGGACTATCGCAGTGCCTCTCGCACCCAGCCCCATCGCGTCAGTGTGAACGCTGACCTGAACCCCTACGCCTTCCTCGTTACCCTGGTGCACGAGTTCGCGCATTACAGCACCTTCGTGAATACCAGAAGGTGGACCTCGCCCCATGGTCCCGCGTGGAAGAACGAGTACGCCCGACTGATGCGCCCCTTCCTGAGCCCTGAGGTCTTCCCCGCGGATGTGCTTCACGCGCTCGAACGTCATCTCGTGGATGCGCCGGCAAGCAGCTGCACCGATCAGAACCTGATGCGGGTGCTGATGAACCATGATCCCGTGCCCCGGCAGCTCCTGGAAGAACTGCCTGACCGCTCTGTTTTCCGTTTCAACGAACGCGTTTTCGTGAAAGGCCCACAGCTGAGGAAACGCTACAAATGCCACTGCCTGAACGATCGGCGGAACTACATCATCGACCCCCTCGCCGAAGTCCAGGTACACGGCCCCATGGTGGTGCAGGAAGCCTCCTAGGGTATCCCTATTGAACATGACCAACGAACACACGTATTGCGTGATCATGGCCGGCGGCGTCGGAAGCCGTTTCTGGCCGATGAGCCGAAGCGCCTACCCCAAGCAGTTCCTCGATTTCCTCGGACTTGGACGCACCTTGTTGCAACAGACCTACGACCGCTCGCTGGCACTATGTCCGCCGGAGAACATCCTGGTGGTGACCAACGCACAGTACGCACCGTTGGTGAAGGAACAGCTACCAGCGTTGAGCGATGCGCAGATACTGGCAGAGCCATCGCGCCGGAACACCGCGCCTTGTGTGGCCTATGCGAACCATGTCATCGCCAAGCGCGACCCTAAGGCATTGGTGATCGTGGCTCCCAGCGACCATTTGGTGATGAACGAGAAGGCGTTCCAGGAAACGGTGGGCCTTGCCCTGGAACAAGCCGCTAGCACGGATTGCCTCGTCACCTTGGGGATCATGCCCAACCGGCCCGATACCGGCTACGGCTACATCCAGTTCGAAGAAGGGGGCGCAGGGAAGCACCCTCGCATCAAACCGGTGAAGGCCTTCACCGAAAAACCCGACCACGACACGGCGGTCCGTTTCATCGAAAGCGGGGATTTCCTGTGGAATGCGGGGATATTCATCTGGAGCCTGGCCAGTATCCGCAAGGCCTATCGGGATCACCTTCCTGAGATGGAAGCGCGGTTCGATGCCGGGGAAGCCGCTTTCGGGACCGCTGCTGAAGATGACTTCATCGCCTCGATCTACGATTCGTGCGAGAATGTCAGCATCGACTATGGCATCATGGAGAAGGCCGACAACGTGTTCACCATCGCCAGCGATTTCGGCTGGAGCGACCTGGGCACCTGGGGTAGTCTCTATACCCACCTGCCCAAGGACAACAGTGGCAATGCAGCCATCGGGTCAGAGGTGAAACTCTACGATTGCGCCCGTAACGTGGTGCATGCCCATGATGACCGTCTTATGGTCCTGCAGGGGCTGGAGGACTTCATCGTGGTGAGCACCAAGGATGCCCTTCTGGTCTGCCGCA
>DAOORM010000182.1:0-5003 GCA_035389265.1 Flavobacteriales bacterium
GCCTACGCTCACGAGCACGAGCTTGTTCTCTTCCCGCGCCTTGGCGAAGGCCTCCTCTCCCCACGGATACCAGTCCACCGGATTATGCGCATGCTGCAGCAGGTACGGGCTGCTTTCATGCACGAGGCGGTTGGTGTGTTCGGACATGGGAGCTAGTTTCGGCACGGCGACACGGGCATGATCCGTGCCGCCGCCTCAACGACGTCCGCACGGAACCATTCCATGACCCTTCAAAGGAACAGCGCACCGCATCGCACATCACACGTCGCGGGCCGGGGGCATCAACAACGCACCGTGGAACCACGCCCGCGCGACCAGTCATGGCCGGGCACGCTCATGGTCCTGGGCATCTTCGTTCTCCTGGCCAGCTTCTGGTGGGCTGGTAGCCGCACGTTGACCAGCTACATGGAGCTGGCACGGTGGTTCGCCTTGTTCGCCTTCGTAGGCAACTTGCTACCGTACGAACGGGTCGGGCTGGCCCTGGGCATGGAACGCTTGGAGTGGTTCCTGTTCAACCTCCTCGCTGTGGGGCCCTTCGTACTGAGCTTCTTGTTGTGGTTGAACCTGTTGGTTCACGGCGAAGAGCGCACCGCCATCACCGCGTATGGTGGTGATATCATGGAATTGCGCAGCCACTGGATGGCAAACGACGAGCTACCACCACATGATGCAGTGACAGCTACCCTTGACCAGGTCTTGGATCAGCCGCCGATGGGAACCATCGGTGGCCATTACATGGGCACGGCGAAGGGCATTCTCGGCTACGAGGTGATCACCACCTACGAGCGTGTACTGCCACCACTCCCGTAAGGTTCAGTAGGAAACGCGTTCCTCGAACTCGAACGGGAAACGTTTGCGCAAGAGGCCCACCTTGCCCACCACGGTGCCTTTCGCCGCCAGCTTCACCTCGTTGCCGCTGAACACGCCGGAGACCAGCACCATCAGCAACGCACCGCCTTGGAGTTCGGCATGCAGGGGAATGGTGTACACCTGGGTGCTTTTCTTCTCCAGTACGAGCGTCGAATCCAGGATGCCCTTGCCGATGAACTTGTCGTTCACGTACAGGTCCACATCCGGATCCAGCACCTGGATTCGATAGTTGTTCGGATTGTTCACCAACGCATCCACGCGCACCGCGATGCCTTTCGCATCCATGCGTTCCACTTGGATGTTGGTGATGTCCTTGAGCTCCACCTGCTCATAGCTGGTGCAGGCCGCAAGGCAAAGGGAGAAGGACAGGAAGAGGATCACGTGCGGCCGGCAACGATCCAGGCCGGACCAGGAATGCCTACTTGCCAGTGGCCGCATAGTGGTGGAAGAAGCGCGGTATCGTCTTGATGCCTTGGAAGTAGTTGAACACGCCGTATTTCTCGTTCGGGCTGTGGATGTTGTCGCTATCCAATCCGAAGCCGAAGAGCACCGTCTTCAACCCCAGTTCCGCTTCGAAGAGCGCCACGATCGGAATGCTTCCGCCGCCGCGCGTGGGGATGGGCTTCTTACCGAAGGTCTCTTCCATGGCCTTGCTGGCTGCGATGTACGCCGGCGAGTCGATCGGGGTAACGGCCGCTTCTCCACCATGGTGCGGTTTCACCACCACGGTGATGCCCGGAGGCGCGATGCGTTCGAAGTGATCCTTGAAGAGTTTGGTGATGGCATCGCTCTTCTGGTTCGGTACCAGACGCATGCTCAACTTGGCGTAGGCCTTGCTGGGCAGCACGGTCTTGGCCCCTTCGCCGATGTAGCCGCCCCAGATGCCGTTCACGTCCAAGGTGGGTCGGATGCTGCTTCGCTCCTCGCTAGTGTAGCCCTTCTCACCGCGCACATCTTTCACTTGGAGGTCCTTCTTATAAGCGTCCAGGTCGAAAGGTGCTTCAGCCAGCGCATCGCGCTCGGCTTTGCTGAGTTCCTTCACGGCCTCGTAGAAGCCCGGGATGGTGATGCGGCGATCGGCATCGTGCAGGCTGGCGATCATTTCGCAGAGCGCGTTGATCGGGTTGGCCACGGCGCCGCCGTAGACGCCGCTGTGCAGGTCGCGGTTGGGGCCGGTCACTTCCACCTCCACGTAGCTCAGTCCGCGTAGGCCGGTATTGATGCTCGGTACATCGTTGGCGATCATCGCCGTATCGCTGATCAGCACCACATCGGCTTTCAGGCGCTCTTTGTTCGACTTTACGAATACGCCGAGGTTGTCACTTCCAACCTCCTCCTCGCCTTCGATCATCACCTTCACGTTGCAGGGCAGGCCGCCGTTCTTCATCATCACCTCCACGGCTTTGATGTGCATGTAGAACTGGCCTTTATCGTCGGCACTGCCGCGGGCGTAGATCATGCCTTCCTTGATCACCGGATCGAACGGGCCGCTATGCCAAAGGTCCAGAGGATCAGGTGGTTGAACGTCGTAGTGGCCGTAGACCAGCACGGTAGGTTTCGAAGGATCCACGATCTTTTCACCATACACGATGGGGTGCCCAGCGGTGGGGCAGACCTCCACCTTTTCCAAGCCCGCCTCGAGCATGCGTTGCTTCACGGCATCGGCGCAGCGGGCCACGTCGGCCTTGTATTTCGGGTCGGCACTGACGCTCGGAATGCGCAGAAGGTCAAGCAGTTCGTTCAGGAAACGCTCTTCGTTGGCCTTGATGTAGGAGTCTAGGGCTTGCACGCGTTCGGGTGGGTTTGGTCAGGTGGCCAAAGATAGCCGCCCAGCCTAGGCTGAACCCGAATAGCCAAGGACGGGCAACCATTTTGTTGGTGAACGGGTCTATGGAATAGACGAACCCTTTACTTTCATGGCCTTATCTCCACTCGGCATGCTTTTTCGAGGTCTACTCCTAACGGTCCTTGCGCTTATTGCTACTACTGGTCGCGGCCAGTTGGTGGTAGATGGCACATTGACCCCCGAACAACTCGTCCAGAACGTGTTGTTGGGTGGTGGGGTGTCCATCAGCAACATCACCTTTAACGGTGTTCCGCTGGCGGCGGTGAATGAACAGATCGGCAGTTTCACGGCTCCTGCTGGTTCCAATCTTGAATTGCTCGAAGGCCTCATCATGAGCACCGGACAAGTCGCCAGTGACCCGGACAACTTTGAATTCGGCGCGAATGGGGATGTAGGCGATATGGCAAGTAACGATCTATTCAATCCAGGCGATGCTGACCTCGAGGTTCTCTCAGGTATGGAGATCAACGATGCTGCTGTGCTGGAGTTTGATTTCGTTCCTACTGGTGATTCGCTTCAATTCAGGTATGTTTTCGGTTCGGAGGAGTATACATCATATACCTGTGCTGATTTCAATGATGCTTTCGGCTTCTTCCTGAGCGGTCCTGGTATTGCGGGCCCCTTTTCCAATGGAGCGGTGAACATCGCTTTGGTGCCGGGCACGACTGTGCCTGTGTCGATCAGTACCTTGAACGGTGGTGAGCCTACGGGTATCGGAGTGGCGGAAACATGTGCAGCCGCAGATCCCAATTGGCAAGCCAACAGCATCTATTTCGTGGACAATGCGGCACAATCCGGCACGATCGTGACCTATGATGGGTTCACTGTGGTGCTGACCGCTTTCGCCTTGGTCCAATGTGGGGAGCTCTATCACATCAAATTGGCTATCGGGGATGGAGGGGATGGTAGCCTTGACTCCGGCGTGTTCCTCGAAGCCGGCAGCTTCACCAGCACCGGTCAAGTGATCCCAACGCTCACGCCTGGTCCAGGTATCGTTGGAAACACCATCAACGAGGGTTGTGCGCCGGTCGAATTGACCTTCACCCGTCTGGGTGATCTATCACTGGCCGAGAGCGTTCAGATGGTGATCAGCGGCACGGCCACACCGGATGTCGATTACTCGCCTGCGTTGCCTACCCAAGTCGATTTCGCTGCGGAGGACAGCACGGTCACCTTCATGTTGAATGTGCCATTGGATGATGATGGCGCAGAAGAGATCGTCATCACCATCACCCAGCTGGTGGCCTGCGCCAACACCAACGTGGAGACCGAGTTCATCCTCAACATCATCAGCCCGGAACCGCTCAATGCTGAAGGCTCTGATGTGGATGCCCTCTGCGGTGATGTGAACGTGCTGGCTCCGATCATGAGCGGAGGTGTTGGCGACTACCAGTTCCTGTGGAGCACCGGTGAGACCACCCCCACCATCACGGTTTCGCCGGAGGTCACCACGGCCTATGACTTCACCGTAACGGATGGCTGTGATGTGGAGCCCTTCTACGGAACCCTCATGGTGAACCTGCCGGTCTACGATCCGTTGCAGATCGAGGTATCGCCAGCCACCCAGGTACCATGTTTGGAGACCGAACAGATCGCCGTGGTCTCCACCACGGGCGGGAATGGTACTTACACCTATGCCTGGACGGCCCTCGGTTCCGTAGCGGGCGTTACGCCGACCATCACCGTCCCTTCGCCTGGAACCCCGCTTTGGTACCAAGTCTTGGTCACCGAAGGCTGCGGTGATGTGGTGGAGGACAGTGTGCTGGTATCCATGGCTCCGCTGGATCCCATCGTGATCACCACCACGGACGACGTGACGGTGCAGTGTCCAGGAGATACGGTCGTCGTGGGCATCGCGACAATCACTGGCGGGAACGGTGTGTACACCTATGAGTGGACCGACCAGCAGGGGAATACGATCGGCTTGGACGACGAGATCGAAGTGGGTGTGCCGACCGATATGGTGTACACCATCGCAGCCGCTGACCAGTGCGGTATACAAGGCTCCGCGCAAGTGTGGACCCGCTTGCCCATCTATGATCCGTTCGAACTGTTCGTGACTCCGGACCATTTGATCTGCTTGGGCGACAGCACCGTGGTGGAAGTGAGCGTGGCAGGTGGCTCAGGGCAGTTCTTCATCAACTGGATCGATCAGGAGAAGACCGATCCGACCATGATGGTACAGCCTGAGGAGGAAACGACATATATGGTGGCCGTTACGGACCAATGTGGCGAGGAGCTATTCGAAGAGGTGACCGTTGCCGTCGAAGATGTCTACCTGTTGATC
>DAOORM010000183.1:0-4992 GCA_035389265.1 Flavobacteriales bacterium
ATCGCGCAGGACCAAGGTACCTGTCGCATGCTCGTCCAGTCGTACGAAGATCTCCGCGTTGGCGGGGTTCGGGTAAACCTGCAGCTCAGCGCGAGCGGCCGTGTTCACCGCTGTGATCACATCCTCCGGATCGTAGTAGAACTCGGCCGTGGCAGCAACCCCAGCGATGGAGGTGACTTCCAACACCGGCTTGCCCATGCCGGCAGCGAGCCACTTGTACTCGATGGTCTCCGGTTCGGGCAGGCGGAATCCGATGCCGAACTGCTCCACGAAGATGGTATCCGTGCGCTGCAAGGTGCTTTTCACACGCAACACCTCGAAGGTGTCGGCTGGAAGGATCAAGGTACCCCAGCCATCCACTTCGGTGGTGCGCACTTGATCCTGGCCGAAATAGAGCACGGTGGGCACGCTCACGTTGAACGCACTGGTGGACACATCTGTATCGCCGAACTCCAGCGGAAATGCATAGATGCGGTCGATCGGTGAGCGGCGCACGCTGGTGGGGAGGCCGTTCACGTTGGCGCCGAAGCCCACGTTGAAGAATCCTACGTCGTCCGCCCGGAAATAGTCGTACACAGCGCTGAGCGAAAAGGCCTGTACGTTGAAGTCGACACCCTTCACGCCATAGTCAGCTCGGTTCTGCGGATACAGGAAGGGATTGTTGAAGTAGAACTGATAGAGGAACGGCGTAGAGCCCACGCTCACGGTGGTGTCCGCACCTTCCAACTGGGGTAAGAGCGTGCTCATGTCCCAAGTAACACCAGCCCCGGTGAAGTCCACATCCACGCCCGTGGCCAAGGTGGATCGGTAGCGCAGCGTATCGTTCACAGCGGGCATGTCATCCTCACCAATCGTGATCTGGGCAGGAAGACTGGCGGCGAAGGTGATCGAGAGGGCGAGTAGTGTGTGGCGCATGGACAAAGGTTGTAACAAAGGTACCCGCCTTGGGCGAACCGGTCAACCCGATAGGCGGATCTAAGAAATGTGAAGCTGGAAGGGGTTCTGCGCAAGGGACCGGCCGATCGGCGCGGTGTCCGCTAACTTTGGTGCGATGCGCAACGCGACCCTTCTCACCCTGCTGTTCGTTTCGGGCAGCCTCTACGCCCAGCCCGGAACCCAACCGAACTTGGTGCAATTCAGTGGTGTGGTGGTCACCGATAGCCTAATGCCTGTGCCGTTCACCAACATCCTGGTGAAGAACACGTACCGCGGTACCATGAGCGATGTGTACGGCTACTTCAGCTTCGTAGCACAAGAAGGCGACACCATCCTTTTCAGCGCCGTGGGCTTCCAGCGCTCGCAATACGTGATCCCCGACAGCCTGAACGATGGTAAGTACTCCATGATCCACGTGCTGGGCCGCGACACGGTCACCTTGAAGGAATTCACCGTGTACCCCTGGCCTTCGCGCGAGCAGTTCCGCGATGCTTTCCTCGCGCTGCGCCTGCCCGCCGATGACCACCAGCTCGCCCTGCGCAACCTCTCCCCCGCCGAAATGGTGCAGCGCATGGAGAACTTGCCGCCCGATGCATACCAGAGCTTCCAGTACCAAATGGCCATGGACCACACGCGTCTGTACTATTCGGGTGGCACACCGGTGGTGAACCTGTTCAACCCGATCGCCTGGGCGCAATTCCTTCAGGCCTGGCAGAACGGGGCTTTCAAGAAGAAGGACTAGCACCCGTTCTAGGGAGATAAGGAGGAAGTAAAAAAGAAGAAAGAGTTCATTCCCGGTACCATGTCCTCCTTCCGTATGATCGCACAGACCCTTTTCGGGTTGGAGGATGTGCTTCGGAACGAATTGGTGAAGCTGGGCGCACGCGACATCGAGCGCCACAATCGCGCGGTGAGTTTCCGGGGCGATCTCGGCTTCCTCTACAAGGCCAATTTGTGTTTGCGCACCGCGATCCGTGTGTTGGTGCCGATCGAGACCTTCGACATGCGCTCCGCCGAGGAGTTGTACCGTGGCATCGGGTGCATTGCTTGGGAAGACTTCCTAAGTCCCGCCGATACGCTCGCCATCCGGTGCACCTTGAACACGCCGCACCTGGACCATTCGCAGTTCGCGGCGCAGAAAGCGAAGGATGCCATCGTGGACCGCTTCCGCGAACGGTTCAAGGAGCGCCCTTCCGTGGATCTAGAGGATCCGACAGTGCGCATCCAATTGCACATCATCGGCGATCAGTGCCATGTCTCGTTGGACAGTTCGGGCACCTCGTTGCACGAGCGGGGCTATCGCACGGACACCGGTTCGGCGCCGATCAACGAAGTGCTGGCCGCTGGTATGGTTCAACTCACCGGTTGGGATAAACGCCTCGCCCTTGTGGACCCCATGTGCGGCTCGGGCACCATCGCCATCGAAGCCGGACTGCTCGCGGGCAACATACCGCCGGGCATCTTCCGCAAGGGATTCGGTTTCCAGAAATGGAATGACTACGATGAGGACCTGTATGGCACCATCCACGATGCCGTGCTCGGGCGCATCAGCGAAGAGCAACCGGTGATCATCGCCGGTGAGCGTTCTAGGGCCGTCGCCGACCTGGCCCGCACCAACGTGACCAACGCTCAACTGGACGACGTCGTAGAAGTGCGCCATACGCCGTTCGAGGAATTGGATCCGCCTCCTGGCAAAGGCATCCTCATCATCAACCCGCCCTACGGGGAGCGTATGGACCACCGCGGTGCGGAAGCCGTAGCGGAGATCGAGGAGATCAACGCGTTCTACAAGATGATCGGCGACACCTTGAAGAAACGCTGGGCGGGCTGGCAGGCATGGGTGATCACCTCGAACCTCGAGGCCGCCAAGCATATCAAGCTCACCCCGAAACCGCGGATCCAACTCTTCAACGGTGCGCTGGATTGCCGCTTCATGCGCTACGACCTGTACGAAGGATCGCGGAGGTTGACACCCCGACCTGATCCCATCTGATGAGCGCCACCAACAAAGCCATCGCCCTGCGCTGGTTCGCCGCGTTCAATGCGCACGACCTGGAAGCGCTGCTCGCGCTTTACGCCGACGATGCCGAGCACTACAGCCCGAAGCTGAAGGTGCGACAGCCGGAGACCAACGGACTGATCACCGGAAAGGCCGCACTGCGAGCGTGGTGGCGCGATGCCTTCGATCGCCTACCCAGCCTGCGGTACGAAGTGGTGAAACTGACGGCGGATGAGGAGCAGGTCTTCATGGAGTATATCAGGCATGTGCAGGATGAGGCCGATCTCCGCGTGGGTGAAGTGCTGGAGATCCGTGGTGATGTCATCGTGGCCTCGCGGGTGTATCACGGATAGGTGCGTGTTTTGAACGCATCGTGGTGTGGCGTGTACCGCACACCAAAACACCGCAGATGCATCCATTCCTACGCCCGTTGTTGCTCGTTCCCGCCCTCTTGCTCACGCTCCTCGCACGCCCACAGGCGATGGGTAACCTCATGTATGAACAGAACAGCCGCATCTTCTTCCAACAGGCCGAACAACCGGTGAAAGCCACGGTGCAAGGCAACTTGCTCGTGTTGGAAGTGAACGCCATGATGAACATGCGCGCGGACAGCTACCTCGCCATCTTCCACATCACCCAACTCGGCCAGAACGCCGAAGAGGCTGACAGCTTGATGAACGAGCGTATCACCAGCTTCACGAGTCGCGTGAAGAAGGATGGTGTGAAGGAGGCCGACGTGTTCGCGGACATGCTCTCCTTCGTGCCCGTCTATGAGATCGAGACCACGAAGAAGCTCTTCAGCAAGTCCTATCAGGAAGTGCCGGCAGGCTTCGAGATCCAGAAGAACATCCACGTCCGGTTCACCGATGCCCGCATCCTGGACAAGCTCGTGACCGCCGCAGCGAAGGAGGAGATCTACGACCTGGTGAAGGTCGACTTCTTCGTACACCAACAGAGCGCGTGCTACGACACCTTGCGAATGTTCGCCACGAAGCTCCTACAACAGAAGCTCGACAACTTCGATAAGCTCGGCTTGCAGGTGAAGGACAGCCACCGCACGGCGGCCGAGAAGAACGGAGCCTACTTCCCGCTCGATCGCTACACCGCCTACCAAAGCCGCACCCAAACGAGCTTGAACAGCCGTCGCAAAGGAGAGCTCGTGAACGACGTGAAGAAGAGCAACACCCTGTTCTACAACAAGGTGCCCTATGGCAACTTCGATATCGTACTCCACGCGGAGATCACCGAGCCGCCGGTGCAGTACACCTACAACCTCACCATGTACTGCCAGCTGCCCGAGGCCTTCCAGGACAAGAAGGGCGAGAAGGAAGTGAAGGAGATCATCAAGTACATGATGATCACCAAGGACGGCGATGTGAAGGAGCTTCCGTTGTAGTTTTCGCCTCGACCAGGACAACGGTATGGGTGTTGTTCGGCGTTGAACAGCATGCGCACACCTTCACCGGCCCTCAAGTACCTGATCTGCATCGTTGGAACTTTGGCCGTGGGCAGCCTGAGCGGGCTGGCCACGGCTTCTTCCATCGAGACCTGGTATGCCACCTTGGAGAAACCGAGCTTCAATCCGCCGAACTGGATCTTCGGGCCAGTGTGGACCTTGCTCTACGTATTGATGGGCATCGCAGCGGGCCTAGTGTGGAACGCGCGCCACGATCAGGGACAAGTGCGCTCGGCACTTCGCCTCTACATCATCCAACTCGTGCTGAACGCCACTTGGTCCCTGGTCTTCTTCAGCCTGCGATCACCAGCAGGTGCGTTGGTCAACATCGTACTCCTGCTCATCGCCATCGTACTCTGCATTCGGGCCTTTCGGGTGGTGCAACCGCGGGCAGCCTACCTGCTCTATCCGTACCTCGCTTGGGTGAGCTTCGCCACGGTGCTCAACGCCTCGGTGGCGGTATTGAACTGATCAAGCCGCCAGAGCTGCCGCACGATCCTGTTGGGTGATGATCGCCTGCAGGCCGAAGAGCACGTGCAACGGCTCCATGGGCTCCACACCGGCTTCCGTGAACGTGTAGGTGCGCTCCAACGTTCTCCAA